>JAAYBK010000052.1 GCA_012718885.1 Ruminococcus sp.
AGACCGGAGCCTGTCAGCATATTCAGACAGTGCAGAACTGCCGCAGCATCGGTGCTGCCACCTCCCATGCCGGCCTGTGAGGGGATGCCCTTGACGATGTGTATGGAGCAGCCGCCGGAAAAGCCGGTCTCCTCAAAGAAGAGCTTTGCAGCTTTATAGGCGATATTCCTCTCATCACAGGGGATGGGATCAGCCTGTGCGAATGTTTCCGGAACGTCACAGGATACGGCAATGCCGCTGTCTGTCAGCTCAACTGTTATATCGTCATACAGTCCGACAGACTGGAAGACGCTTTCAATGAGGTGATATCCGTCCGGCAGCCTTCCTGTTACATCGAGTGCAAGATTTATCTTTGCAGCTGTTCTGATCTTCATTTCTTTTCAGCCTCTAATTTCTTCAGGAATTTCTCGATACGGCTCATTGCCTCCATGAGGTGCTTGAGTGAGTAGGCGTAAGAGATACGCATATATCCCTCTCCGCTGGCACCGAATGCGCTTCCGGGGACAGCTGCGACCTTCTCCTCATAGAGCAGTCTTTCGCAGAACTCGTCACTGGTAAGGCCGGTGCTCTTTATACATGGGAATACATAGAATGCTCCCTCGGGGTCAAAGCAGGTAAGTCCAAGACGGTTGAACTCGCTTACGAGATACTTGCGGCGGGTATTGTACTCATCCACCATTTTGGTGACTTCCTTATCGCAGGAGGTGAGAGCCTCGATAGCCGCATTCTGGCTGATATACGGGCTGCACATGATGCCGTACTGGTGTATTTTTGATATCTGGGTGATTATCGGCTCAGGAGCAGAAACATATCCCAGTCTCCAGCCTGTCATTGCATACGCCTTTGAGAATCCGTTTACGTAGATAGTGCGCTCACGCATACCCTCCAGCTCGATTATGGAGAAATGCCTCATGCCATATGTAAGCTCGGAGTATATCTCGTCTGACAGTACCATTATATCCGTACCACGCAGCAGCTCTGCGATAGGTTCAAGATCCTTTTTTGTCATTACAGCGCCTGTGGGGTTGTTTGGGAAGGGGAGTATCAGCATCTTTGTTCTGGGAGTGATCTTATCCTTCAGGTCTTCCACAGTGAGCTTGAAATTGTTTTCGAGCCTTGTGGGGACAGGTACTGCAACTCCGCCGGAAAGCTCAATAAGCGGAGCATAACACACGAAGCATGGCTCCACAACAAGAACCTCGTCACCGGGATCGATAATGCCTCTGAGTGCAAGGTCAATAGCCTCGGAGCCGCCTACGGTAACAATGATCTCACTGTCTGGATCATATTCCACCTTATGCTTCTGGTTTATCTTATCGGATATTGCTTTTCTGAGCGGAGCAAGTCCCTTGTTCGGGCCGTAGACGATGTGCTTTCTTTCAAGCACATTGATAGCAGCCTTGCGGATCACCCAGGGAGTGTTGAAATCGGGCTCGCCTACGCCGAGGGAGATAACGCCCTCCATAGTTCCGGCAATATCGAAGAATTTTCTTATGCCGGAGGGCTTGATGTTCTTTATCTTATTTGAAAGTATCTTATCGTAATCTATCACGATCAACCCAGACCCCTTTCATCCTGCTCTTCACCGTCGATGAAAATGCCTTTTTCCTTGTACTTCTTGAGAATGAAGTGAGTGGAGGTAGAGAGGATACCCTCTATAGTTGCAAGGCGCTCGGAAACAAAGAATGCCACATCCTTGAGGTCAGAGCCCTTGACCTCAACAGCAAGGTCATATGCGCCGGAAGACATAAGGCTGACGCTTTCTACCTCATCGTACATCATTATAGTCTTTGCTATATCATCGAAGCCGCAGTCTCTCTGTGGAGTGACTTTCAGCTCTATGGTAGCGTGTACAGTTGATCTGTCGTACTTGTCCTCATCGATGATAACGCTGTATCCACGGATAACGCCGTCATCCTCCAGCTTCTTTATCTCGGCTTCGGCTGCTTCCGGAGAAATGCCCAGCATCTCGCCGAGGGCAGTATTTGATATACGGGCATTCTGCTGTAAAATGCTTATGATCTTGTTTTTCATGGTATCAGTTCCTTTCTGTGAGCATTCAATCTATATTTATAAAATAAGGTTTCCTTTTTTTGAAGTATACGAGCCGGTCGAAACCGGCGGCTTTAGCCATGGCCGCACCGTCCGCAGCGCCTTTTCCCAGGTCGGCGATGGTGTGGGCATCAGAGCCTATGGAGAGGAGCTCGCCACCCAGGTCACGGAAGAGCTTGACATATTTCAGCGACGGGAAGGTATTTCCGTAATTCTGTCTCAGTCCGGAGGTGTTTATCTCGATACCCTTGCCGTTTTCGATTAGGGTGCGGAAAGACTCGGCGATTATCTCATCGTATCTGCTTGTATCCACATCAATGCCGTAGCCTCCCTTTATATAGCGGAGGAAGTAGGTAAGGTGGGAGAGAATATCGAATTTCCCCCATTTGCAGAGCTTGTATATCTCCTCGAAGTACTGTCTGCAAAGGTCATATATCCCGTCCTCGGTAAATTTGTCATAGTCGATAAAGCAGAAATCCTCTGTATCCGGGAGCTGATGCAGTGAACCAAGAATGAAGTCAAGTCTTGGATCGGCCGCCACCTTCTCTGCGACCTCTATATCCTGAAGAGCCTGGCCAAGTTCAGTGCCGCAAATCAGGTTCAGCTTTCCCTCGTATTTTTCCTTGAGCCGTGTGACAGCGGAGACTGAATTCTCGTAGTCACGGCCGAAATCGAAGTAACGGTATACCTCAACGCCGGGGTAGTGCTCCTCAGAGTACCAGCGGTTGCACTCGCAGTGGTCTGTTATGGCGTATGCCGCAAGTCCCAGCTCACGGGCACGCTGGATCATTCCGTTTATATCAGCTTCTGAATCCACTGAAAACTCCGTATGTGTATGACAATCTATAAGGTTCATTGTACTGACCTCTTTTCCTTATCTGATATCCTTTGGATGTATTTTATTATTATAACACATCCTGAGATAAATTTCCACTGTTTTCTTGAAATTGGCAGTATTTTTTATCACCTGACCTGAACAGTCTTACGGAGGAGGTTTTATTATCTCCGGCTTGACAAAACTTTGATTATGGAGTACAATAATAATGTATATTATACTCCGCCGGCCATGCTGTGAAGAATCATTCACGGTCAGACAGCTCAATACCGGAGGCAGAATCCATTTTCAGGATGTAAGCTATGGAAAAATATTCATCGTTTTCCTGTACCTGTATCGGTGCTTCACACCACGCAAGAAATCTGATATGTCAGGATTACTCTTTTGAATCGAATAAGGAAAACTTTGTCTTTGCCTCTACAGCTGACGGCCATGGCAGCCTCCAGTATCTCAGGACGGAAAAGGGCTCGGAATATGCAGTAAGAGCAGCATATGAATGTGCGGAGAGCTTTGTGGAAGGGATCGAGGGCGCAGAAGAAGTCCTCGATGACGAGAAAAAACGTCATTCCCTCTTTGAACAGCTATGGAAGGACGTTGTTGAACGCTGGAACGAACTCATTTACGAGGACTTTTCACAGCATCCCTTTACTGAAGAGGAGCTGGATCGTATACCTGAGAGGTTCAGCTATTACCGTGCAATGTATGAGGAAGGCGATTACACCGATGCCTATGGAACTACCCTTGCATTTGCAGTTGTGACAGAGACATATGCTTTCTGTATGCAGATAGGCGACGGCACCTGTGTTTCCATAACAAGAGAAGGCAGGGCAGAGGAACCTGTCCCGCCGGATATGCGCTGCCATGACAATATAACCACCTCCCTCTGTCAGGAGGATGCGGCTTTGCTGGGCAGATGTGCTTATTTTGCAGGCGATGATATCCCTGCGGCTATATTCATGGGCACAGACGGCATAGAAAAGTCCTACTGGGATCATACCCAGCTCTGGGATTTTTACAAGGGACTGTCTCTTGCCTTCGTGAGGAACGGCCTTGACGAGGGCTTCGACCAGCTTACAGAGTTCCTGCCGGAGCTTTCAAGAATGGGAAGCGGCGACGATGTGTCCTGTGCAGGCATATATGACGCAGAGCTGCTTGAAGCCTGTGAGGATGAACTGAAAATAGCTTCCGCCGAGGAGGAAGAGCCGGTGACAGTGGAGCTGAAGCCGGAAATGCTCCAGAATATGGAGCTTCCAGGGGCAGGAGAGGACAGCAGTATAGAAAAATTCGATAATGAATAAAAACAGCCATAAAGTTAACTTTATGGCTGTTTCATTTTACCGGAAATATTGCCGGAACGAAAAAGCGGGCAGCGAAACGCTGCCCGTGATCTTTATGATAGTGTCATTTTTTCCCGAATGAAGAGTATATTAGCTCCGTAAGCTCGTTGCCGGAGTTTATGAACGTTCTGAGCTGTCCAAGCAGTTCGTTGGTTCTTGCAAGGCAGCCGGCTGGAGTTTTATCCTTGAAATATCCGGCCTCGCTCACATAGTCCAGCAGGTATCTTGCCGCCAGTTCTCCCACGGCATAGAGAAGTCCGTAATAGAGCGAATCCAGCTCGTCAGAGGTGAGCAGTCCGTCAAGACCTGCGGCAAAGCCCCTTGTAGCGTCACGGACAGCGGCCGTATCCATAGAGCTGCCCTGGCAGACCGAGCGGATGAGATCTCCGTAATCAAGAGCCGGATAGCCCAGCATAGCGGTATCAAGGTCAATGACAGTCAGCTTTTCTCCGATGATGACATTAGCGGCCTTAGCGTCGTTGTGGACATTCCTTTTAGGGAAATCCGCTGTAAAGACCTGGGACAGGGTATCGTCAAGGCTGCCCAGTCTTGAAAGGACAGTGCTGTCGATCTTCTTGTTGACGCTGTTTCCAGCCATTGAGGAGAGAATGAGAAACGCTCTTTTATAGCTGTGGGGGGAGTTTCCGGCAGACTTGAGCTTCATGGGCTTTTCGTTAAGTATGCGGATAAAGGTGCCGAAAGCCAGTCCGCAGGAGTAATTCCTGTTTGTGAGAGGAGAGACTTCCTGCGGTATATATGGATACATACGCCACACCTCGTCCTCGGTTATGATATGATATCTGCCCTCGCTTTCAAGGAAATGAGGGACGGCCACACGCTCCTCGCCGGAGGCGGTGAACGCGGAGCTTATTTTCCGGATGTTACTTTCGATGCTTTCAGGAAAGGGAAAAACCTTCCTGTCGATATTCTGGATAACATATTTTTCTCCTCCGCAGGAGCAAAGGTAAGTCCGGTTTATGTGGCCGGATCTTATCTCCTCGGATATGCAGTCGCCGTTTATCCCGAAAAGACGGGGGATGCTGTTCAGCTCCATATATTCACCTCAGATATTTTTTATCATCGTATCAAAGCACAGGAAGTCTCCGTTTTCAGTCTCTATAATATTGTAATCAGCAGAGATGTATCCTTTTTTCATATATATTGCCTTAGCCGGAAGTGAGGAGCTAAGGACGATCTGGCTGTAATCCTTCTTCACTATCTCTTCAGCGTGGCTGAGAAGAGCTCTTCCGTAGCCTTTGCCCTGGTGCTGAGGAAGGACGAAGAATCTGCCGATGTCGTTGCCGTCAACGGTAACTGTTCCGGCAACAGTACCTGAATCATCAAGCAGGAGGAAGACCTTTCCTGCGGCGATATCGTCTTCAATATTCTTGCTGCTGTGGTGTGCGAGGAAGAAATCCACCGCACCCTTCGGATAGTATTTAGGATAGACCTGATTTATAGTAGTGTAGGTGATATCCTTGACTGTTTCCAGATCCGGATTATCTGCTTTGATTATTTTCATAGCGTGACTCCTGAAAAACAGGGCGGATAATACTCCGCCCTTAGTTTTTATGCAAATATTGTTTTGATGGTGACAGCTATCAGAAGAACTCCGAGTATGAAAGCTGCAACAGCAAGGAGCTTGCGGCTCTTCCATTCTCTGATACCGTGTCCGCCCAACATGAGGGAGATAGCGAATCCCATTATGTACATAGGATTGAACGATATAACGCCAATGAGGTAGAGTACCGCCACAAGCGCTGCTACTCCGGCTGATATAAGTTCGACGATAAGTGCGGTTTTCTGGATATTGCGTTCTTCTTCCTTTTCAAATTTCTTTTCTGCTTTAGTTTTGCCCATGGTGATAAACCTCCATTCTATTTTCATCCGGTGATCCGGATAATATAACTTTATTAATATCAGTTCTTAAGGCTCTGCATAGGAGCAGGGATCCTTCCGCCTCTGTTTATGAACTTAGCGGCAGACTTGTCTCTTATCGGCATTACAGGGCCGCTTCCCAGGAGACCGCCGAATTCGAGAGTCTCGCCCTCTTTGCGTCCGATAGCTGGGATAAGTCTTACGGCAGTGGTCTTTGAATTTACCATACCGATAGCAGCTTCATCAGCGATGATAGCTGAGATAGTTTCTGGAGCTATATCTCCGGGAACGACGATCATGTCAAGTCCGACCGAGCATACAGCAGTCATAGCCTCGAGCTTTTCAAGGCTGAGCACTCCTGCAACGGCAGCGTCGATCATACCTGCGTCCTCAGATACAGGGATGAAAGCTCCGGAGAGTCCGCCGACAGTGGATGAAGCCATTACTCCGCCCTTCTTTACAGCGTCATTGAGCATAGCCAGGCAGGCTGTAGTGCCATGGGTGCCGCACATCTCAAGTCCCATTTCCTCGATGATATGGGCAACACTGTCCCCGATAGCCGGAGTAGGAGCAAGTGAGAGGTCAACGATACCGAAAGGCACTCCCAGGAGCTCGGAAGCTCTTGCACCAACAAGCTGTCCCATACGGGTGATCTTGAAGGCAGTCTTCTTTATGATGTCAGCCAGCTCGTTTATTGAAGCATCAGGGTATTTTGTCAGGGCAGCACGTACAACGCCCGGGCCTGAAACGCCAACGTGTATCTCACAGTCAGGCTCGCCGGGGCCGTGGAAAGCACCTGCCATAAAGGGGTTATCCTCAACGGCATTGCAGAATACCACCAGCTTTGCAGGGCCGATGCAGTCACGGTCAGCAGTTCTCTCTGCGGACTCCTTGACTATCTGTCCCATTATCTTTACAGCATCCATGTTGATACCGGACTTGGTCGATCCGATATTTACGGATGAGCATATATTAGTAGTAACATCGAGAGCCTCGGGGATAGACTTTATGAGAGCCATATCTCCGGCAGAGAATCCCTTGTGTACCAGAGCAGAATAACCGCCGATGAAGTTTACTCCGCAGGTATCAGCAGCTCTCTGGAGAGCCTTTGCGAACTTTACTACATCTCCGTCCGGGCAGGCGGCAGCCAGCATGGCTATAGGTGTAACGGAGATTCTCTTGTTTACTATGGGTATACCATATTCCTTTTCGATCTGCTGACCGACAGCAACGAGATTGCCGGCCTTTTTAACGATCTTTGCATAGACCTTCTCGCAGGCCTTATCGATATCGGTATCGATGCAGTCGAGAAGAGAGATACCCATTGTGATAGTTCTTATATCAAGACATTCGTCCTGGATCATCCTTATGGTTTCCAGTATATTGTAAACGTTAAGCATCTGTGACTTCCTTTCAGCGGCTTATATGCTGTGCATTGAGTTGAAGATATCCTCATGCATTGTGTGGATAGAAAGACCCAGCTCATTGCCGAGTGCTGTCATCCTGTCAACGAGTTCGGAGAAATCGCTGTTTATAGCAGAGATATCTACAAGCATTATCATGGCGAACATATCCTGTAATACGCTCTGTGTCACCTCTATTACATTTACATTGAACTCAGCACAGATACCGCTGACTTTGTGAAGAATGCCTACAGTATCCTTACCGATAACAGTTACAACTGCTCTCATATGATTACCTCCATTTAATGGTCATGCGGAGTCCCGCATTATTGATATAATTATAACACAATATTATTATCGTGTCAATCAGTAATTGGATATTGGTGTTGCTGACACCGCTTATCGGAAATTGATAATTGGAAATGGAAACCGGAGAATGAAACCTCAGGCTGGCTGGGGTGTTTTATTCTTGGTCATCGTTCTTTGTTTTTATGATCTTATTGCTTTCGCCTTTAAAAATATATATGCTGTACATATAGCTGTTTTTGCCGGGAAATACTTGACAATTTGGCTATTTCTGGTATAATAAAATAGTATGATGTCAGGGGAAAAAGATAAAAGGAGCATCAGATGAGCAAAGCAATTATGATTTCAGGGAATGAGTGCTTATGAACAGAAGTTATAAGCTGAGAAAAGACAGGCTGGCAGCCGTACTGCTGGTCATTATGATACCGATCCTATTCTGCTGTTTCTGTTCAAGGCACAGTGATAAATCCGAAAAGACCAAGGCGGCGGATGCCGGAGAGAAACTGACAACGACTGCAACGATCGCAATGCCGCAGATAGCAGCCGTAACTACGACAACGGTCCTGCCACATATATCCTCACCTTCATGCAGGGCGGCTGCTCTGTACAGCGTTGACGACAAGAGACTGCTCTACAGCGACAATATCGACGAACAGGTCGCTCCGGCCAGCCTTACGAAGCTGCTTACAGCTTCGGTGGCGCTGAAGTACCTCAGCCCGGAGGATGAATTTACCGTAGGTACTGAGCAGTCGCTGGTGCATCCTTATTCCAGTCTTGCCTATCTTGAGGTCGGCAGTACGCTTACAGTCAGGGAGCTTATAACAGGTATGCTTATGTCGTCGGGAAATGACGCTGCATATACCCTTGCAGTATCGGCTGCAAGAGCTGCTGAGCCGGATGTGGAAATGACAGATCAGGCTGCCGTGAAAAGGTTCTGCAAGCTTATGAACAGCTTTGCCGCAGATATCGGCATGAAGAACAGCAATTTCACCACGCCTGACGGCTGGGACGACTACGAGCAGCATACAACGGTATCAGACCTGCTGGTGCTTGCAAAATATGCACTGTCTCAGAAGGAGATAATGGCTGTAGCCGGTACATATCAGAAGGATGTGGAGCTGCCGTCCGGGGAGAATCTCACCTGGACCAACTCAAATCTCCTGCTTGACCCGTATGGTGATTTCTACTGCAAAGAGGCTACCGGACTGAAGACCGGCACCACCCTTGAAGCCGGAAACAGCTTGCTGGCAAGTTTCAATATCGGCGGAAAGACGTATATCTCCGCAGTTGTAGGCTGTGAGGAAGACGAGGACAGATATGAACTTACCCTTAAGCTCATCTCAGAAGTAAAATAACGCAAAAGAAAACAGCCATAGCACTAAGGGCAGCACTTATATAGAAGTTATACGTTAGATATTGAGGGAAACCCTTTTGAAAAAGGGTTCTCCCTCAAACTCCCTTCCTAAAACTTTCAGTTTTAAATTTTCCCCAGATAGGGCGCACCTATGTATTACTACATGGGCTTTTTTACTTTCGTGCGCCCTATCTGGGGAAAATTAAGATTAAAAGTCTTTGGAAAGGGGTTCGGGGAAGAACCTTTCCTCAGAAAGGTTTTCCCCGAGTAACTGACATATACTTCTATGTAAGTATTCCCCTTAATGCTTATGGCTGTTTTGTTATTGTAAATCGAGCTTTTCAGCTTTCAGGGTGAGAATCCTCTGGAGGCTCTCATCTATGCGCTTCTCGGAGATCTGGCCGCTTTCAACAGCTTTCTCCAGTCCCTCCACTGCTGCCTTCATATCCTTTGGCATGAGCAGGATATCTGCACCTGCTTCAATAACCTTTACTGCCAGATCACCGGAACTGTACAGATCTGCCACAGCTCCCATTGCAAGGGAATCTGTGACTACAACGCCGTCAAATCCAAGTTTGCCTCTCAGCTCGTCGGTTATCATTGTCTTTGAGATCGTGGCCGGGATATTATCGATATTGGTCATAGTGATATGTCCCACCATTACCATATCCGCACCTGCCATTATACCTCCTTTAAATGCCTGGTATTCATCTATTCCCAGTTCATCTAAGGTTTTAGATGAAGTGGCTGTACCGAGGTGTGAATCCTCGGCAGTATTTCCGTGGCCGGGGAAGTGCTTCAGCGAGCAGTAAACTCCGCCGTCTTTGAAGCCTTTTACAGCAGAGGCTACCAGAACTCCGGTATCTACAAAATCATCGCTGTAGGCTCTTTTGCCGATGACTGTATTTGAGGGATTGGACCAGGTATCGGCTACAGGTGCAAAATCAAGGTTGAAGCCGAGGCTTGCTATATCTGTAGCTATGGTGTAAGCGTTACTGTATGCTGTAGGACCTCCCTGATCCTTGTAATCGTACATGGGCGAGAACTTGGTGGTGCCAAGTTTTTCAGCACATCTTGCGACAGTGCCGCCCTCTTCATCAACAGCCAGGAACAGCGGAATCTGGCCGAGCTCCTTTGCAATGCCGGATGCGCCGCTTAGCATTTCCTTTGTCTGTGCGGTGTTTTCGAGGTTGGCTGCAAAGTATATCAGGCCGCCTACAGGATATTCCTCAAGGGCTGACCTTGTGGCATCGCCGGAAGCAGTTACCAGGTCATAGCCTGTAAGGGATTCCGGTGTGACAATGAAAAGCTGGCAAATTTTCTGGTGAAGGGACATTCCGGCGATGATATCGTCGATCGTATTGCCGGATACAGGCTCCGTATTGCTGTTTTCGGTAGTTGCTGCCGTTTCTTCGTTTCCATTTGTGTCAGCCTCAGCAGTTCCCTCCTGTTGAGCTGATGTGTCTGTGTCTGTGCCTGTGGCTGTGGGTACGGTCTCCTGTGAAGAGGAGGATGATGAACTGCGTTCTTTCTTTATGAAGTAGGCTCCCACTGCTATGAGCAGGAGAAGTGCTGCGGTGCATACTAACACAATTATTTTGAATAAAAGGCTATCGTTTGATCTCTTTGACATTTTTTCCTCCGGTATCAATCTTCGTATTCACATATATATCCGGTGCTGCCTGAGAAGTAGGTCAGGCCGGGGATATGGAACACATCGTTTCTCTGGTCGTTCCAAGTCCAGTCGTCAGTTACGTGCCATAGCATGAGGTACATCTCTGGCTCGCCGTCCTTATCATTTCTGGAGGGCTCTCCGGGGTACCACTTCTGGTAATTGAAGTTTTCTCCGGTTATCCAGTGCCCGAATGCGCTGGAGCCTCTTATGGATGTATATCCGCCCATCCATACATATTTGAGCCCGGCATCCTGAGCCAGCTTGCTGGCCTTTGCCATTTCATCGTCAGAGGTGATGGTTATCAGGTGTCCGCCGCGCTTTATACATTCTGCATTTGCCTCTTCCCAGGTAAGGTCGGCCTTTACCACCTCATAACGTGAGGCGTGAGCCTGCTTCTTTAAAGTCTCTGTAGGAGTGAAGGTCATGCGGGTGATAGCGCCGTAGTTGTCGTCCTCCACTGCCAGCTCCAGGTCTCTTGAAGCGAATTTATCAGCCGATCCGTCGGATACATATTCCATGCAGTACATATCCTTTTCCTGAGAATAGATCTGATCCAGCACCTGGGACATATCGTTTATGGAGTCGATGCTCCAGTACTGTCCGCCGGTGGCTGAGGTTATATTCGTGTAGTCGTATGAGCCGCCGGTGCCGATTATGAATATTGGCACGGAATAGAAATTCGCAAGGTCGATGACCTCCTGTGAGGTATGGCTGCTCTGGTTGTCGGAGCCGTCCGTAAATCCGATGACGCAGCGTGCTCCACGCTGTGCTCCGGCGTTGGTCACTCCCTCATATAGTGCGTCATAGAGAGCGGTCTCGCCGTAGGGCTCCATGTTGTTTATGCCGTTTTTGAGAAGAGCCGTATCCGAGGTGTATGTACACATATACATTACGAAGGAATCGAAGGCTATGAGCTCAGCCCTGTCGCCGGACTTATAGTCCAGTGCGTCAACGAACTGTCCCATAACTCTCTGCATGGAGTCCATATCGTTCCTCATGCTTCCGGATTTATCGGCAACTATGTCAAAGCTTACTCCCTCACGGCCCTTGAGCTGCTCCACAGACTTGACCTCACGTTCAAGCTCGGCTCCGCCGGTGACAGATTCCTTTACAGCCACATTGGGGGAGTACAGGTCTACGGTATCGCCCTGCTCGTCCTCAACGGTGAAGTAAACCTTTACATTCGGGTAGTCGGATACGTCTGAGGAGACATAGTTGATATTGACTTTTTTGCGCTCCGAAGTTCTTTTGGCAATGCCCTCATAGGAGTTGTCGGGCTCTGCCGGAAGAGTTTCGGCTTCGATGAGTTTTTCCTTTTCTGTCGGCTGCACTTCCTCCTCGCCGTTACTGCCCGGGGAGATATTCTCTGAGACGGATCTTGAAGTGCGTTTGCTTCCGCCACCGCCTTTGTCGCTTTCATCGCTGTCCTTAGTCATTATCAGCAGCAGAACTACGCACAGCGTCAGTATGATCGCAGTGAGTGCTGTAAGGGCGATGATTATAGCGGTATTGCTCTTCTTATCGCTGCCGGCTGCGCTCACGAAGGTGCCGCTGTCCTGATAATACGGATCCTGATAGGGCTGCTGGTACTGAGGCGGCGGATAGCCGTTCATTGGCTGCTGATACTGTACAGGCTGCTGTTGACCGAACTGCTGTACATTCTGCTGAGGCTGGCTGAAAGGATTCACAGCCTGTCCCTGCTGCAAAGGAACGCTGTTCTGAGGCGGCATAACTCTGTTGCCGCAGCGTTCGCAGAAGATACTTCCGTCCTGCATAGGTGCTCCGCATTTTTCGCAAAACATCATTTCTACCACTCCTTTACGGCCGCATCCCCACACGGCCACATCCTATACGTAAAGTATAGCATTTTCTGCGGTATATGTCAATTTCAGGCAGGAAATAAAGGCTTTTAAAACTGCACAAAATTAAGAGCTTTCTTTTGTACAGTGTCACGGTCGCAGACTCAGCTCCCCTTTACCTCCGTGTAGTAGTAGACTGCAAGCTGTGTGCGGTCACGGAGGCTGAGCTTATCGAGAAGGTTGCTGATATAGTTGCGGACAGTTCCCTCGCCTAGGAAGAGCTCTCCGGCGATCTCCTTGTTGCTGAGGCCACGGGCCACAAGCTCCATTATCTCACGTTCCTTGTCGCTGATACCGTGTGCGGCAAAGTCGAACTCCTCCTTCAGTGTCATAAGTCCGGGGAGCTTGCCGATTATCTTGTCTCCGTAAACGCTCTGGCCGCTAATTACCGCTTCGAGGGCAGGAGCGATCCCTTCAAAGTCCTGTTTGAGTATATATCCCTTTGCGCCCATGCTCATAGCCTTCACGATGTATTCGTCATCGGAAAAGGTGGTGAGGTAAAGTATCCTTGCGTCGGGAAATTCGGCAAGTATCTTTTCGCCGGCTTCAAGGCCGGTCATTCCCTCCATGCGTATATCCATGAGCATAACGTCCGGCTTATGGCTGCGGTATATTTCTATTGCTTCAGCGCCGCTGCCGCCCATGGCCTCCACTGAGATATTTCCTGTGCTTTCGAGTATCGTCCTCAGTGAGAGCGCTACCAGATTATCATCATCTATCACTGCTATCCTCATATGCTTCTCCTTGTTTCTTGGGGATGGACATGAATATCCTGAAGCCGGATGCTGACGGGGTAAAACGGATATTGCCGCCAACGCTTCTTGCTCTGTCCTCCATATTTTTAAGGCCTATGCCAGTTTCGTGGATCTCGGATGCCGAGCCGTTGTCCTCCACCAATAGCTGGTAGAAGGCCGGATGCTCACGGAAAATTACGCTGAGCCTGTCGCCGTCCGAATGTTTTATGGCGTTGGAAACGCTTTCCCGGACAACGCCTGCCACACAGAATTTTATATTTCCGGGGATATCATTCCCGGCATCGTATTCGTTTTTCACGGTGAACCTCTCTCTTGCCGGACGGAGATTCTCCTCAATGGAAGCTCTCAGGTCAACGGAATCGTCGTGGAGGTCGTGAACGCTCTGACGGATACTTGTCATTGCGGTATCGAGGGTATCCTTCAGGCTTGCAAGGGGCTCTTTCAGCTTCTCGTCCTTGTTTATTATCATAAGCGCACCTGACTGGAGCAGGGAACGTGTCAGCATATGTCCCACGTTGTCGTGTATCTCTCTTGCGATACGGTTGCGTTCTTTAAGGGTAGCCAGACGCACTGCATTGTCCTGAGCTTCAAGGAGCCGGTAATTCTGTTCGGCCAGCACGATATTCTTTTCCTTGCTCTCATCACGGAGAGCGGTCAGCCTTTCTACAGATTCCTCAAGGGCGGATGTCCGCCGGAAGATAATGTATGCAGCAGCTGCTGCTGAAAGAGTGAGCAGTGTCTGTGAGATGCCGAGGCTGCTGCCGCTGAGAAGTGCTGCTGCGGCCGGAAGCATCAGCCATGATCTGTGCTGCCTGAGGGAATCGTAGAATATTAGTGGCATGGTGCATATCATTACCGGGAAGAAGAAACACATCACCGATATTATGCCGGTGAGGACTGCTGCGGAACGCCGGCGGTCAAGCAGCTGTATCGCTGCCGATATGGCAGCGGCTGCAAGGCAGGCTATAACAGGCGGAGCGATATCTTCATAGGCCGACAGCGATATCGTACATATAAAAAGTATTATAAGCTTGTCCAGCAGTCTGTCCATTTTGATCCTCCCTTTCCTCCGGATATCAAGGCTATTATAACACAGTGCCGCTCAAATTGCAAGGGCGTCAGCCATTAGCTGAAAGGGGAGGGCTGAAAAAA
>JAAYBK010000053.1 GCA_012718885.1 Ruminococcus sp.
ATTATTCCGTTTCTGATCCTTCGTGATAAGACTGCAGATGGGATAATACAGGTCACACTGCTCATCCTACAGACAGCAGCATCCCTTGTTTCGGCAGCAGTTGTGGAAAAGCAGCTTAAAAATAAGTTCGGTAATCGATAAATCTCAGAAAGTAGTAAGCAGATAGCAGTGCACAGAGTTCGTACCGCTGCCTGTAAAGCGCCGTAAGCGAAAGCAGATCAACGTTTGCGTACAGAGTGAGTGAGCCTGCGAGCGACAACGTGAAAGGGTGCAGCGTCACGCTGCTTTTGTAAACATAATATAATAAATCCTGTAAGACTGGACAAACGGAAACAGATGTGATATAATATATGAAGTCTATGGAACTACCCCTTTAAATCGATCCCGTGAGATCGGCAAGGCGAGTTTGCAGGATACTTATTACCGCCGGATCATATCCCGGCTATAGCTATAACTATAAGTATGCTCCTTGCCTCGCAGGGAGCATTTTTTGTGGAAGGAGAGGGTGTATGGGAACAGGACACATAATCATGGACGAACAGGCTATGCAGAGAGCTATAGCAAGGATATCCTATGAGATAATAGAACACAACAAGGGCGCAGAGGATATATGCATCGTAGGTGTGCTCTCCCGTGGAGTCCCGCTGGGCAGAAGGATAGCCGCAAAGCTCTCGGAGCTGGAAAATGTGGAGGTGCCCTTCGGCGAGCTGGATATCACTCCCTACAGGGACGATGTGAAGCCGGACGGACATACCGAGAAAACAGATATCCCTTTCGATATCATGGACAGGAACGTTATAATCGTTGACGATGTCATATTCACCGGAAGAAGCTCCAGAGCCGCTATTGACGCTCTTATAAAGCGTGGAAGACCCAGAAGCATACAGCTTGCGGCACTGATAGACAGAGGCCACAGGGAGCTGCCTATAAGACCGGATTACGTTGGAAAGAACCTGCCTACCTCTCACAGCGAGAAGGTGAAGGTTTCCGTATCGGAGATCGACGGAAAAGACAGCGTTGAGATCTTCAGTTTACAGTAAGGAGGAAGTTATGTCAGATTCAATACTCATCAGGAACGTGCGTGCAGTGGACGCAGTAAACGACAGTGTTACAGATATATTCATAAAAGACGGCATTATCGCTGATACCGGGGAATCTCTCTCTGTCAGCGCAGATCAGGTCATTGAAGGATCCGGTCTGGTACTTATGCCGTCTCTTTTTGATATGCACGTTCACTTCCGTGATCCCGGACAGACTCATAAGGAGGATGTTCTGACAGGCTGCTCAGCCGCTCTCGCCGGAGGCGTAACAGGTGTTCTGGCAATGCCGAATACAGTTCCGCCCTGCGATGATCCGGAGATCATCCGATACATAAAGGAAAAGGCAAAGGATACCGGAGTTGACGTATATCCCGTAGGCTGCATAACAGGCGGCATGAAGGGAAATGGGCTCTGTGATTATGAGGCTCTCAAGGAGGCTGGCTGCATATGCATTTCCGATGACGGAAGGCCGGTAGAGGACGCTGAAATGATGAGAAAAGCCCTTGAGCTCTCAAATGAGAATGGACTGCTGGTGGCTTCTCACTGTGAGGACCTCAGCATTATCAACAAGGGTATAATGAACAAGGGCGAGGTATCCGAAAAGCTTGGCGTCCGTGGAATGGACAGAGCCTCCGAGGACTATATAACCGCCCGTGAAATGATACTTGCCTCGTCAGTTGGTGCAAGGATACATATCTGCCATGTCAGCACCGAGGGCAGCTCCGCTATGATACGCTTTGCTAAATCAAGAGGAGTGAGAGTGACCTGCGAGACAGCTCCCCATTACTTCATGCTCACAGATGAGCTGCTCATGAACCGTGATGCTGACTACAGGATGAATCCGCCGCTCAGGACTCCGAAGGATGTCAGGGCGATAATAGATGCCATAAAGGACGGCACTATCGACTGCATAATCACTGACCATGCTCCCCATGCGGCAGAGGAAAAGGCGGATTTTGAAACTGCTCCAAACGGAGTTGTTGGCCTGGAGACCTCACTTGCCGCAACTCTGACTGCACTCTACCACACCGGCGAGATATCTCTCAATAAGGTAGTGGAGCTTATGTGCGTTAATCCCCGCAGGATACTCGGTCTGGATGTGCCTTCCGTGGAAAAGGGAAGCACTGCCGATCTGGTGATCGCGGATATAGATAAAAAGTGGACTGTTGAGCCGGATAAGCTCCATTCAAAGTCCCACAATACCGTATTTAAGGGAATGACTCTTACAGGAAAGCCTCTCATTACAATATCCAAGGGAGTCATCCGCTTCGACGCAAGAAACGAATAATCATTTTCAAGGAGGAAATACTATGTCATTTGACAGACTTATCAAGAAGATCATCGAGCTCAAGAACCCTACAGTTGTAGGCCTTGATCCTAAGCTGGAGTATGTTCCGGAATTCATCAAGCGCCGTTACCTTGACAGCGACGGCTGGACCCTCAAGGCTGCTGCAAAGGCTATATTTGACTTCAATCAGGCTATCATTGACGAGATACATGATGTTGTCCCTGCAATAAAGCCGCAGGCTGCCTACTATGAGATGTACGGCCATTACGGTATCAGAACTCTTGAAAAGACTATCCGCTATGCAAAGCTCAACGGTATGTTCGTTATGACCGATGGAAAGAGAAACGACATCGGCGCTACCATGGAGGCCTATACCAACGCTCACCTTGGCACAGTTACTATCGGAGACAGCGAGATAGAGCCATTCGGCGCTGACGCTCTCACAGTCAACGGCTACCTGGGTACAGACGGTATCGCTCCTCTCCTTAAGGTATGCAAAGACAAGGACAAAGGAATTTTCGTCCTTGTAAAGACCTCCAACCCCTCATCCGGCGAACTCCAGGATATGAAGCTTGCTGACGGCCGCACTATCTACGAGTGCATGGGCGATATGTGTGAAAAGTGGGGAGAGGATACAAGAGGCGAGTACGGCTATTCAGCAGTTGGTGCTGTTGTCGGTGCAACTTATCCGGAAATGCTCACGGAGCTGAGACAGAGACTGCCTCACACAATGTTCCTCGTTCCCGGCTACGGCGCACAGGGCGGCGGTGCAGAGGGTCTCAAGGGCGGCTTTGACGCAAACGGCCTCGGTGCTATCGTAAACTCATCCCGTGCAGTTATGTGCGCTTACAAGAAGGAAGAGTGTGACGAGAGAGACTTCGCCAAGGCTGCAAGAAGAGAAGTCATCCGCATGAGAGATGATATCTGTCAGTACATAAACCTCTGAGATAAGCAGCATTTCCATGAATAAAAAAATTACTTTGGCGCTTGTACTGACAATGATATGTATGAGCGGATGCGGAAATGTTTCCGGCAGCAGCTCGGAGGATACTGATGCTGCGGTAGCCGTTGAACAGGTGATTGAGCCTGAGGATACAAGCGAGGCAGAGCAGGGCTGTAAATTCAGAAATGCTTCTGCTGAAGAAGAAAAAAGATGTGGGAACGCCAATATGCCGGTGAATGGATATATGGTGTTGACGAAATTGGCGGTGAAAATGAGTATGCGCTTTTTCTCGGAAAGGTGATAGCACGTTTCGGCAGGAATGATTCGCTCAGTTCAGATTGGGAGAATATGTATTCATATCCTATAATTGTTGAAAATGGACAGGGCGAGGAGTTGCTTGTAGAGATATATCACGGCCCCGGCGGCCCGTCATATTCGATTCCCACTGATTTCAAGGACGATGAGGAAAAAGAAAAATATGAGCAGGCTGCAAAAGCACTCGTAGAATATATCCAGAGCGCAGAACCGGCAGACTATGAACTGGAAACAGTATATGAGGATATACCCGTGAATGTAAAATACTCTGTAAAAAATGGAGTGGCAAAGGTAGAGTCAGAATTTCCTGAGGACTTTGAGGACTATGGAATGGATGACTTCGATCCTGATGATTTTTAAGCAAAATAATACATATAAGAAATTCTCCGCACAATGGCGTGCGGAAGAAATAGAACATCAACTATCCGACCTCTAACAACAACAAGGAGGAATAAAAATGTCATTATTCAACATGGGCGAGAAAGCCTATCTCATGCTTGCCGACGGACAGGTGTTCGAGGGCAGGAGCTTTGGTGCCAAGGGCACTGTTATCGGCGAGGTGGTATTCACTACCGGTCTTACCGGCTATCAGGAGACACTTACCGATCCCAGCTACTACGGACAGATTGTCACACAGACCTTTCCGCTTATCGGAAACTACGGTGTGAACTCACAGGACAATGAGTCGGCAAAGTCCTATGTTACAGGATATATCGTGCGTGAGTGGTGCAATGCGCCCTCAAACTTCCGCTGCGAGGGAAATATTAACGATTTCCTGAAGGAGCACAATATAGTCGGTATCAACGGTATCGACACCCGCCGCCTGACACGTACTATCCGTGAGGTGGGCGTAATGAACGGCGTTATCACTACCGAGGACGTTTACGCAAAGAAGGACGAGCTTCTTGAAAAGATAAAGGCTTTCTCCGTTAAGGATGCTGTAAAGTCAGTTACCAACACCGAGACACTGACCTATGAGCCGGAGGAAAAGAAATACCGTGTGGTGCTGTTCGATTTCGGCTACAAGCGCAACATCCGTCAGGAGCTTATCAAGAGAGGCTGTGAAGTCGTTGTTGTGCCTGCAAATACCACAGCAGAGCAGGTGAAGGATCTTGATCCGGACGGCATCATGCTCTCCAACGGCCCCGGAGACCCGGCTGAGAATGTTGAGATAATCGAGAACATAAAGGATATTGAGAAGCTTGGCATACCGATATTCGGCATATGCCTCGGACATCAGCTTATGGCGCTTGCCAACGGCGGACGCACTGAGAAACTGAAATACGGTCACAGAGGTGCAAATCAGCCTGTTATAGACTTGGAAAGCGGCCTGACCTACGTCACCAGCCAGAACCACGGCTACGCAGTAATAGGCGACAGCATCGATCCCTCTGTGGGACACGTTTCACATATAAACGCAAACGACAAGACTTGTGAGGGCATACGCTATACCTCAGTCAACGCATTTACGGTACAGTTCCACCCCGAGGCCCACGGCGGCCCGCTGGATACAGCGTACCTGTTTGACGAATTCGTAAATAAAATGCGGAATTCGTGATCAGGGATTCCGGATTTCTGATTAAAACTGAAATGTTGATTTAAAACGGAGGAAATTAGTATGCCATTAAGAAGTGATATAAAAAAGGTACTGGTTATCGGCTCAGGTCCTATCGTTATCGGACAGGCTGCCGAATTTGACTACGCAGGCACTCAGGCCTGCCGTGCGCTGAGACAGGAAGGTCTTGAAGTTGTCCTGGTAAACTCAAACCCTGCCACCATTATGACCGATAAGGCTATGGCAGACAAGGTATATATCGAGCCGCTGACACTTGATGTTATCAAGCGCATAATCGAGATAGAGAAGCCGGACAGCCTGCTGTCCACACTGGGCGGCCAGACCGGCCTTACCCTTTCCATGCAGCTTGCTGAGGAGGGCTTCCTGGAGTCCCACAACGTAAAGCTGCTGGGCGCAGACCCGCTGACTATCCACAAGGCTGAGGACAGACAGGCTTTCAAGGACACTATGGAGAAGATAGGCGAGCCCTGTATTCCATCAAAGGTGGTCGAGACGGTTGAGGATGCAATGGACTTCGCAAAGGTCATAAGCTACCCTGTTATAGTCCGCCCTGCTTTCACCCTCGGCGGAACAGGCGGCGGTATTGCCAACAATGAGGAGGAGCTCCACGAGATAGCTACAAACGGACTCCGCCTTTCACCTATAACACAGATTCTTGTTGAAAAGTGCATAAGCGGCTGGAAGGAGATAGAGTTCGAGGTCATCCGTGACGCAAAGGGAAACGTTATCACAGTCTGCTCTATGGAGAACTTCGACCCGGTCGGCGTTCACACCGGCGACAGCATAGTTATCGCTCCGGCAGTTACTCTCTCCGACAGGGAGTATCAGATGCTGCGTACTGCTGCTATCAACATCATCAAGGAACTTAAGGTAGAGGGCGGCTGTAACTGTCAGTTCGCACTTCATCCAACCAGCTTTGAGTATGCTGTTATCGAGGTAAACCCAAGAGTTTCACGTTCATCGGCTCTTGCTTCAAAGGCTACAGGATACCCGATCGCAAAGACTGCGGCAAAGATAGCTATCGGCTACACCCTCGACGAGATAATCAATCAGGTAACAGGCAAGACCTATGCCTGCTTTGAGCCTGCTCTGGACTATGTGGTAATAAAGTTCCCGAAGTGGGCATTCGATAAATTCGTATACGCAAAGCGTACCCTCGGTACACAGATGAAGGCTACCGGCGAGGTAATGGCTATCGGTACAAGCTTTGAGCAGGCAATGATGAAGGCTGTCCGCTCAATAGAGCTTGGACTTGACACCATGAATCTGAAAAAGCTGGCAAAGCTTTCTACTGAGGAGATACGTGAGAAGCTACACGTTATCGACGATGAGCGTTCCTTCGTGGTATTCGAGGCTCTCAAGAGGGGCATAACTCCCGAGGAGATACACGAGATAACCATGATCGACAACTGGTTCCTCTACAAGCTCCTGAATCTTGTTGAGCTGGAGAAGTGGCTTGCTGAGGGCGAGCTCACAGAGGAGAAGTACGATATCGCCAAGCAGTACGGCTACCTCGATTCAACTATCGAGCGCATTTCCGGACAGAAGTGCCCCAAGCACAAGAGTGCGGTATACAAAATGGTTGATACCTGCGCCGGAGAGTTCAAGGCTGAAACACCTTACTTCTACTCCACCTTCGATGAGGAGAACGAGGCAAAGCAGTTCATCGAGCGCACTGACAAGGGCAAGAAGAAGGTCATCGTTTTCGGTTCAGGTCCTATTCGTATCGGACAGGGTATAGAGTTCGACTACTGCTCGGTACACTGTGTATGGACGCTGAAGGAGCTGGGTTACGAGGCTGTTATCTGCAATAACAACCCTGAAACAGTTTCCACTGACTTCGATACCGGCGACAGACTTTACTTCGATCCGCTCACAAAGGAGGATGTTCAGTCCATAATCGAGACAGAGCAGCCCTACGGCGTTGTTGTACAGTTCGGCGGTCAGACTGCTATCAAGCTCACCAGATATCTCTCCGATATGGGAGTACGTATCCTTGGAACATCTGCCGATATGATCGA
>JAAYBK010000054.1 GCA_012718885.1 Ruminococcus sp.
AGACTGTTCAATTTCTTCATATATGTCACGGATATTTCCGTAATACTTATAGAAGGTTGAGCGGTTCAGCTCAGCTTCGCTGCAAAGCTGGCTTACAGTGATCTCAGATAAAGAAGTTTTTTCAAGCAATTTTATAAGGCTCTCACGAAATAGTCGCTTAGTGATTTTTGTGCGTTGATTATCCTTAGTATTCATCCCATCGCCTCCTATGAAGATTATACGTTGAGATCATGTGGTTGTCAATAATTATTTATTTCTTTTTGCCGAATTGTTTTATAGCCAGTTTATCTGTAAAATACAAAACTACCGGAAGAACGAACACCACCATAAATACCGCTACTGCTGTACCAACTGCTATCATGGTAGTGGTCTGTGAGATAGCCTTTTGTGTCATAAGCAGACCTGTTGTGAGACAGCATCCCATCAGTATAAGTGAGGAAGTGAGAATGGTTTTTATCGAGCGGTTCATTGCATCGCCTACTGCCTGTTTTTTATCCTTGCTCCTGCGCTCTTCAATATAATTGCAGGTGAACAGAATACCATAGTCAATAGTTGCTCCCATAAGTATACACTGTACAAGGATAAGTGCTATATAATTTATTGTGAAGCCAGTCTGCACAGTAAAAGCGGTAGTGATATATACAGCTGACTGTATAACAATAACAAGAATAGCAGAACCGAGAATCGATCTGAAAGTAAAAAGTACAACTATAAATATCGCAATTATTGTAAGCATCGTCACGAAGTTAAGCTCTTTTTTAAATCCGTCGTTCATTTCCTTGCCCATTACTGAATCTCCGACAAAATAATTACTTTCGCTGAAAGTATCATCAGCTTTGTCGATGAGTTCACCGATAGCGTTGAACGCACTCTCCCCTTCTGACTCATGTTTGATAGAAACGACCATTCTGTTATAATCATTGCCGAGCATCTGACGGCTGTTTTCGTCTATAGTTTCCTGTGCAGCTTTAAGCTGTGCAAGCATTTCCTCGCTTCCTTCAGTTTGGCTGAGCATCATGCTTGCGGCACTGAGGAATTCCGATGTTGTCATCGTCTCCTTTCCTGACATCATGAACAACATTTCAGCCTGTGCTTTTTCAAATCCGAACTGTGCGGCTATTTCCTCAGGAGAATAGCTGACACCAAGTGTATTTGAGTAATCCTGCACGGAGTTAACGTCATCACGCTGCTCCAACCATTCTATATATGTTTTGACAGTCTCAGGATCTTCAGTGTTCTTATACAGCAGGACAGTCTGATTGTCAAGGCCAAAACACTCTTCAATGTATGTCTGATCATCGTTATCGAATACTTTAAGGAAACCGACCTTAACATCATCTTTACTTATGTAGGACACGCAAGCCAATACGATCGCAGCAGGCAAAATAACAGCGCCAGCCTTAGTAATGAATCTCATGACACGTCTCATAGGAATATTCAGTGATTTTTTCCTGCTCTTTTCAATAAGCTTATCAAATGATACAACAACTCCAGGCAACAGAGTAAATATGCAGACAAGACTAAGAAATACGCCTTTTGCAAGGACTATGCCCATATCCTGACCTATCTTGAATTTCATAAATACAAGTGCAAGAAGTCCGACAATCGTAGTTACTGAGCTTCCGGAGATCGGTGCAAAGGAATTAGCGAGAGCATTTATCATTGCCTCCTCATGGGAAGAGTACTTCTTTTTCTCCTGTTCATAGCGGTTCATCAGCATTATTGAGTAATCCATAGAAAGGCCGAGCTGAAGCAGTGCTCCTACTGAAAAAGTCATAAACGATATTGATGACAGCAATGCGTTAGTTCCCATATTCAACAGTATTGCCGCTCCTATACATCCCATGAATATAAAAGGCTCTGCCCATGAATCGCAAAGAATGAATAATATAGTGAATATAATAACGACTGCT
>JAAYBK010000055.1 GCA_012718885.1 Ruminococcus sp.
GGAAAAGTCCAGCTTATCCTTGTGAAATCCATCGCCCGTTTCGCCAGAAATGTTGTTGACTGCCTCTCTATTGTTCAGGAGTTGAAAAACTATGGCGTCGGTGTGCGTTTTGATGAAAACAATCTCTGCACATTGGGCGCAGAAGGCACTATGCTTCTGACGATCCTCGCTACTGTTGCAGAGGAGGAGTCACGCTCCAAGTCTTTCATTATGAATTGGTCTGTCCAGCGCCGCTTCCAGAACGGAATCTTCCTGACTCCCGAGCTTCTGGGTTATGATAACGACGAGGACGGCGGACTGGTGATAAACGAGTCCGAGGCGGAGACAGTCAAAGTCATTTACAATCTGTATGTGAACGGATGGTCAAGTAAGGAAATTGCGGATTTGCTGACAGATTATCAGCGCGAGACCAAGCTTGGCAATACCGAGTGGAAATCTTCATGGATAACCCAAATTATAGACAATGAGCGCCATTGCGGCGATGTCCTTGCTCATAAGACTTACACGCCTGATTTCAAAACGCATAAGGCAGTAAAGAATGACGGCAAGCTCCCGAAATACAGAAAGCGCGATCATCACGATGCTATCATCAGCCGTGAAGTATTCAATGCTGCCCAGCTTATCCGTTCATCTGCATTTTACAAAAGAAAAAAGCATGCCCTGCCCGTGCTGAGTGTTGTGGAGGACGGTGCGCTCAAAGGATATGTTCCGATCGACCGGAATTGGGAGGGCTTTTCTCCCGAGGACTATCAGAAGGCCTGTGAAAGTGTTCAGACCGTTATTGAAAAGGAAGAATATGTCCAGTCAGGCCTTAAGCTGAATCTGAACGGATATCAGCGTGTCAGCTCACATTTCTTTCCGTCTTCTGATGACCTGTCTCTGACGATTTCAGGCGGAAAGATGCGCTTTAGTACTGCGTGCCTAAAGAAATTTGAGGATGTGGAGTACGTAGAACTGCTTATCAACACTGTGAATAACTGTATCGCGATCCGCCCTTGTGAGAGCGATAATCCGAATGCGATCCACTGGGGAAGGTTGAAAGAAGATAAGTGGATCGTGAACAGCATGAGCTGCCGTGGACTGGCTAAGGTCTTATTCAGCCTGATGTCGTGGGAGGATGAAGGCAAGTACAGATTTAAGGGAGAATTCCGCAGCAATGGCTCTGATAAGCTCCTTTTATTTGAACTGGATGAACCCGTAGTGTCGAAAACTGTAGAGCAGGTCATCGTCCCGGAAAATGAGGATGAGGAGCAGATCGTGGTTCAGGAAACTGTGAGAGTCTATCCGCCGTCACTGGGTGCAGGTTTCGGAACTCCGATCGTATCGATTGCACGCGGACATCTGCTGTCACAGCAGCACTACAGTGGTGACTGGGATGTTCTCAGACCGGCAAAGGTTATAGAAGAAATGAATGCTCTATCTTCAGATACTCTTGCAGAGCTGATGAAGGAAGCTGAAACAATTATGGAAGGATGGGACTTAGGATATGACCGAGCAGATGATGCCGACGAGTGAAGAATTGGCGCTCGAAGAACTGACTACCGAAAAGGAACTCCGAAGAAGAGAGCTGGAACAGGCTTTCGGAAGCTATAACTTTGTGGTTGTCCGCAAGGAACTGTTTGCACACCTGCGTGATCCGGCTGTTACGATCAGAAAAGGCAGTATCACGTTCAATACCGCCTGCATCAACGGCCTGGAAGATGTGGTCTTTGTACAGCTGCTGCTTTGCGAGGACGAGAAAAAGTTTGCGGTCAAGGGCTGTCAGGAGAACGACAAGGATGCTCTGCGCTGGTGCATAGCCAAGCCGGATAAGCGTAAGAGCCGTAAGATGACCTGCCCCGATTTTACGGATAAGCTGTATGAACTCATGCATTGGGATTCTAAGTGCCGTTACAAGATACTGGGCTATAAGATCGAGTTTGAGGGCGAGACCTATTATGTTTTCGACCTGATCGTGAAGGAGACATTCCGTGAAAAGCC
>JAAYBK010000056.1 GCA_012718885.1 Ruminococcus sp.
CAGGATAACGAGCTGAAGAATATATTGAATGAATATCCCCCGGAGGATGATAATGAGAAATCTGAAAGTAATGACAGCATACAGGGGCACTAAGTACCATGGCTTCCAGCGGCAGGACAACGCTCTTGCCGTCCAGGAGGTGCTGGAAAAGCACGTTTCCAAGGTGCTTAACGAGCCGGTGACTATAACCGGCTGCTCCAGGACAGATACCGGCGTACACGCAAACAGCTACTGCTTCAATGTACATACAAGCAGCAGCATAAACTGCCGGGGCTTTGTCAGAGGAGTGAACGGCGAGCTGCCGGACGATATCTCCATACTCAGCTGCGAGGATGTTCCCGAGGATTTTCACGCAAGATACGACTGTGTGGGCAAGGAATACATCTACAAGATGCACTGCAGCGAATCGAAAAACCCCTTCGCTACTGACCTTATGTACCACTACCGCCGTCCCTTTGATATCGAAAGGGTGAGAAAGGCTGCCGGATACTTTGTTGGAGAGCATGATTTTGCCTCGTTTTGTGCCGACTGTACAAATGTTTCAACAACTGTCAGAACTATATATTCGTTTAAAATAGAAAATAATGGAGATTCAGTAACAATGCTTGTAAAAGGCAACGGTTTTCTGTATAATATGATTAGGATAATCGCCGGCACCCTCATCGATGTAAACGAGAAAAAGATCGAACCGGAGGATATCCCAGATATACTTAAGGCCAGAGACCGCCTGAAGGCAGGGCGTACCGCAATGGCACACGGTCTCTACCTCAACAGAGTCTTCTATTCAGAGGAAGAAATGCTGAGAGACTGACCACGCCTGCATATGAACAGCAATGAAAGGAGTCGTGAGCGTGCCGAATATGTACGACGCCGACGATATAGTCGACCTTAAGAACCGTAAAAAAAGACAAAAACGGCTCATAAAATTCACAGTATTCCTTATCGTCATATTACTGGCAGGGATACTTTACGCCACAAGAGAAACATGGATATCAAAGCTCAAGGGTATCGGAAAGCAGTACAAGACCGTTGTCAATTCCGGTAAGCTTGCCGAAGGCAACTTCCCGATAGAAGTCGGAGGAGATTCCGGCTATCAGCTTAGATATACCGTTAAAAGGATAATGGTCCAGAACGACTCTTATCTTTATATCTACGACACCGACGGCTCTCTCCTTAAAAAGAGACAGCACGTTTATACCAACCCTATACTCAGGGTAGCAAACGGAAAAGCCCTTGTCTATGAAAACGGAGGAAACGAGTTTTCCGTTGAGGACGAGGATGAGGTATTCTACAGTGAGAGGATGCCGAATACTATTTATTTTGCAAGACTCAGCTCAGACGGTGTTACCGCCGTTGTAACAGGCTCAGAAAACTATACCTGCGAGCTGACCGTCTACGGAAAAAAAGGCAATGTCATTTATGAGAGAAAATGCACTGAAATGATAACCGACCTCAGCTTCATAAGAAAGAGCGCAGGCTGTGTTATGAGCTCCATCGCCGCAGAAAACGGACATCTTGTTACAAATATAAAAGAGATAGACTTCAAGGATAAGAACCCTGAGGTCTGGTCGTCTCCGGGACTGAATACTGTCGGGCTTGAGATATACGGTTCATCAGTCGGTACCTTCGTATATGGCACAGATGCCTGCGGATACGTCAATACCGCCGGAGAGATCTCTTCCTTCTATCAATATGACGGCGAGGCTGTTGCCGGAGCAAGTATAGGCGGAAGCTCGGCTGTTGTCGTAAACAATGACGACAGACGACGCTACACAGCAGTGCTTTTCCCAAGCGAGGGAAAGGATCCCCTGACCATAGAGCTCAGCTCGAAGGCAGTGGATGTGTCCGTATTCAAGGGACTTGCGTACATAATGACTCAGGAGGAGGTACTGGCTTACGATTTCAGCGGCAATCTGAGATCTACAGCCGCTATCAGCGACTCCTACACAGGATTCGTCCGCAGCGACGACCACATATTCCTCAAAGGATATAATAAGATAGACCGCATCGACTACGATGCAGGAGATTGAGAAAAAGGGAAACTGGGCAAGAGCTGCTGACCTACAAAAAAATACCGGTCAGCACAATCATGAAAGGAGGAAGTACAGGCCCCTCTGCCTGTACTGAGAAAGACAATGGGTGAAGAATACTGGTGGTTTTATGATGTTATCGCAGTTGCTGTAATAGCAGTCTGCGTATTCATTGCGGCAAAAAAAGGACTTTTCAAGTCCGGGCTTTCACTTACAGGCTATATCGTAGCCATCGGCCTTGCGCTCTCCATAAGCAGCGCCGCCGCAAACAGCATATACAAAAACAGCGTAAAGGTAAACAATGTAAAAAATCTGAAGAAGTCCGTGTACTCCGGAAAATTTCTTGAGAAGACCTCGGACTATATCGAATCCCTCGGCTATCCGAATGTAAAAGTCAGCGAAAACAAGCTCCTCGCAATATACACCAGCGATCCGAGGAAGAAGACCTTTGATGAGCAGATCTACGATTACATCAACAACCAGAATGCGAATATCGTAGATCCCGAAAACATATTCTACGAAAAGCTGCATGAAGGCTATGCCCAGATAATTTCCGGCATCATATCTGATAAACTCAGTGAATACTCCGCCGAATATGCAGCGGAAGCAATACGAGAAAAGCCATACACCACTGACGAGCTGATCCCGCTTATGATAGACAATCAGGAGATCGAAAGGGATACCAGCAAGGAAGCAGCCGAGTACATATGTGACCACTATACCGAGAAGCCCTACAAGACACAGGTCCGCCTTGCTGCTTTCGTTATAATACTGGTAGTGCTCATAGCGCTCACTGTATTCATACTCACCGCAGTAAAGTCCGATGACTTCAACGACCTGCCTGTAGCATCTAACCTCCTGGGCGGAGTGATAGGTGCAATAAAGGGAGTTATAATCCTTCTCGGAATTGCGGCAATGATAAGACTGTATGTGGTGCTCGGAAGCAATAAGATGCTTTTCTTCAATAACAAAGCTATAGACAACTCACATATTTTCAGATATATCTACTCATTCATAACAGATAATTTCTAAGACAGGAGGTTTCTGCCACATGATAATGTGCAGCAGCTGCAAGAAAAGACCTGCCGTGGTGTTCATAACATCTATGCAGGGAAACGAAAAGAAAAATGAGGGACTTTGCCTCTCATGTGCAAGAAAAAGAGATATCCCACAGGTGGCCGATTATATGAACCGCCTCGGTATCACTGATGAAGAAATAGATCAGCTCTCAGACCAGATGATGGGAATGCTGGACGGCGACGCCTTTGAAATGGGCGGCTCAGGCATCATGCCCGACTTCATAAGCAATATGTTCGGCATGAACGACAAGAGTGATGAGCCCTCTGCTGATGAGGCTCCGGACAGCAGCGACAAAAACGAAAAGTCCGGCACCGAAGAAGAAGGCGGAAAGAAGTCCGGATTCGGCGGCCTGTTCGGCAAGAGAAAGGAAAAGAAGCAGAAGGAGCTCAAATTCCTTGGAAGCTACTGCACCAATCTCTCACAGAAGGCCGCTGACGGCCAGCTTGACAATATCATCGGCCGTGACAAGGAGATCGCAAGAGTTATACAGATACTCTCCAGAAGAACCAAGAACAATCCCTGCCTCATAGGTGAGCCCGGTGTCGGAAAGACCGCCATAGCTGAGGGTATCGCCCAGAGGATAAACGAAGGCAATGTTCCCTTCAATCTTGCCGACAAGAAGCTCTATCTGCTGGATCTTACAGCTCTCGTTGCCGGAACTCAGTTCCGCGGACAGTTCGAGAGCCGTGTAAAGGGACTTGTTGACGAGGTAAAGCGTGAGGGCAACATCATCCTCTTCATCGACGAGGTACACAACCTTGTGGGCGCTGGAGACTCCGAAGGCTCAATGAATGCCGCAAATATCCTCAAGCCTGCCCTTTCAAGAGGCGAGGTACAGGTAATAGGCGCAACCACATTCGGCGAGTACAGAAAGTACATAGAGAAGGATTCTGCCCTTGAAAGAAGATTCCAGCCCGTTACTGTTACAGAGCCAACTGTGGAGGACACAGTAAACGTCCTCCTCGGCATAAAGAAGCACTATGAGGACTACCACAAGGTACACATCTCAGACTACCTTATAAGAGTCTGCGCTGTCCTCTCCGAAAGATATATCACAGACCGCTTCCTCCCGGATAAGGCCATAGACCTTATGGACGAAGGCTGTGCAAGAGCCTGCATACGCTCACCCGAAATAGCTGAATACGCCAAGATATGCAAGGAAATAGAGGTGCTGGATGGTATGGAAAAATCCATATCCGAGCAGACAGAGCCGGATTATCAGGCTCTGGCAGAGGTCAAGGGCAAGCTCATCCATGCCCGTGAGGACGCCGATGCGCTCAAAGAAAAGGCCGAGGGCGTTCAGGTAACAGAAGAGGACATCACCAAGGTGGTCGAGCTCTGGACCGGTATCCCCGCAAGCAAGATAGCCGAAACAGAATTCCTGAAGATAGCTAAGCTGGAGGGAGCCCTCAAAAAGAGAGTCCTTGGTCAGGATGAGGCTGTCGAGGTGCTTTCAAAGGCCATAAAGCGCACAAGAGTACAGCTCAGCAAGCGACGCAGACCTGCTTCATTCATCTTTGTAGGCCCTACAGGTGTAGGAAAAACAGAGCTCGTCAAGGCTCTTGCAGACGAGATGTTCAGCTCGCCTGAGCCGCTCATAAGGCTTGATATGACCGAGTATATGGAAAAGCACTCAGTTGCAAGGATGATAGGCTCCCCTCCCGGATATGTAGGCTACGACGAGGCCGGACAGCTCACCGAAAAGGTTCGCCGCCGCCCCTATTCCGTAATACTTTTCGATGAGATCGAAAAGGCACACCCGGATGTAATGAACATCCTCATGCAGATACTGGATGAGGGAAAGGTGGACGACTCTCACGGCAGGACCGTCAACTTTGAAAATACCATAATATGCATGACCTCCAACGCCGGCTCCACAGACAAGAGCGTAGGCGTAGGCTTCAACCGAACAGAAAATGAGATATCCAAGGATAAGGCAATGAAGGGCCTGAGAGAATTTCTCCGCCCTGAATTCATCAGCCGAATCGATGAGATAGTAGTATTCAGACAGCTCACAAAGGAGGACTTCGCTCATATCGCTGCGCTTATGCTCGACGAGATGAAGGAGCCTCTTGCAGAGAAGGATATAACTCTTACCTACACCAACGCTTCGCTCAAGCTTATCGCTGAAAAGTCCTTCGGAAAGCCCTACGGCGCAAGAGATATCCGCAGAGTTATCCGCCAGGACATCGAAGATAAGATCGCAGAGCTGATCATCGAAAAGTCCTCCGAAATAAAGGAGATATCCGTTTCAGCCAAAAAGGAAGAGCTCATCGTTGAAGGAAAGGAGCGCTGACCGCCATGCGCCTGAAAGCAGCAGCTCTTGCAGCTGCACTGCTGATGACTGCCCCGGCAGTCTTCGGATGCAGTATGTTTGAAGATGATGAAAAGGAAGAAAACACCTTCGAGAGCAATGATGCCCTTGAAGAGGCCTTTGCCGATGTTCCCGACGCAGAAAGCGGTCCCCTCCTCAGAATAAACAATACTGAGGTCGAGCCCGGCGGTATCGCCGAAGTCACTGTGTCTGTATCCAACGCCAAGGATAAATGGAATATCTGCGGTCTCCATATAGTATACCCGGACGATCTGGACTGTGTGAATATCCGTGACGGCGAGCCTGACGCAAAATATACAGCAGGCCCGGCCTGCGAGGAAGCGTCCCTCAGAGCAGCTATGGAGTGGTTCGGCACCAAGACCAATGAGATGCTGGATGACGATCTGGATTCCATATTCTTCACAGCCGCATTCGCAGAGGATCACGGCGGTGACGGAGACCTGGTAACATTCTATATCCAGGTGCCTGAAGACGCTGAGTCAGGTGACGAGTATGATGTGGATTTCTACTACTACAGCACAGACACCTTCAGAGGCACCGACAATGACCGCTCATTTGAAAAATATGCCTTCTCCAACTGGGAAGGCGGCACTATAACCGTTAAATGACTGCTCCGGCAGTCATTTTTTTAAATATACCAAAATGGTCTAAACTTTTCGCACAGTTTCATTATGAAAATATTGCCTTTAATCAGCTATTTTCCGAAAATATGAAAAATATATGCAAAAAACATTTTTTTCCGCTTTATTTTTTTCTCAGGATGGTGTATAATGTAAGGTGCAGAATTGTGGGCAAAGGCAGTTTGCTCGTCAACATAAATAATTATTTCTATGAGGTTAAACATGGCGAATAAATATTCACTCGGTATAGATGTCGGCTCTACCACCGTCAAGACCGTTATCACTGACGAGAGCGGAAGTATCATCTACTCAAAATATCAGCGTCACCTTTCAAGGGTAAAAGAGACTGTTACAGATCAGCTCAATATCATCCGCGGAGAATTTCCGGATGAAAAGTTCACCGTATGCATAACCGGCTCGGCAGGTCTTGGACTGGCCGATTCCGCAGGCATCCCCTTCGTACAGGAAGTTCACGCAGCATTTCTTGCTGTAAAGAGAAAACAGCCTGACGCAGACGCAGTCATCGAGCTCGGTGGCGAGGATGCAAAGATCATCTTCCTCACCGGAGGAGTTGAGCAGCGTATGAACGGATCCTGCGCCGGCGGTACCGGAGCGTTCATCGACCAGATGGCAACTCTCCTGGGTATAACTGCTGACGAACTGGACGCTCTTTCTCTCCATGCACAGAAGGTATACCCCATAGCTTCACGCTGCGGAGTATTCGCAAAATCCGATATACAGCCCCTCCTCAATCAGGGCGCAAGGCGTGAGGACATCTCTGCCAGCATATTCCAGGCAGTTGTTGACCAGACCGTATCCGGCCTTGCTCAGGGACGTACTATCGAAGGCAAGGTTCTCTTCCTTGGCGGTCCGCTCTTCTTCCTGAAGGGACTCAGAAAGGCTTTTGTCAAGACTCTCGGCCTTGACAGCGCCCATGCAATATTCCCCGACGAGGCACCTGTGTTCGTTGCCTACGGATGTTCCATATATGCGGCTTCTGCCGAGGAGTCCTATGATATAGACACTATCATCAACAAGATAATCACTGCAAAGGCCTCCGATGATATAGTTACCGGAGACCCCCTTTTCAGCTCTCAGACCGAGTATGACGAGTTTATCGACCGCCATAAGCAGTTTGACCTGGGATATGCAGATATACGTACATATGAGGGAGATGCTTATCTGGGCATCGATGCCGGCTCCACCA
>JAAYBK010000057.1 GCA_012718885.1 Ruminococcus sp.
AAGCTCCTGAAACTGATAGCAGTTTGGAATATGGCAAAGGAGAGCGGGCTGCTCAACGACATAATATAAATAGGGAGGAGATATGCAGTGGCTGTATATGACAGGCGACAGCTCGATCAGATGCGTCGGGAAGCAAGAGAATGCTCGCAGGAAATGTACAGCCGTTCGCAGTTATCTCCTAACAATACAAATCCTGATAAAGTATCATCTGATAAAAATGAAGAGATAAATAAAGGGAATTGTTTGCTCAATGAACTCTTTGGCGGAGCACTGGATAGTGACAAACTATTGATAGCTGCATTGATGCTCCTTCTTTTAAGAGAGGGCGGAGATAAAAAGCTGATACTTGCTCTTGGATACATATTATTTTGAAGGTGTAAAATGGATAAAGGTATTTTATTGCTAACTGCCGTTGTAGCATGTTTTATCATGGTAATTTACTACGCCACAAGAAAACATCGACTTAGCAGCATACTGTACGGATCAATGACCGGTCTGATTGCTTTGGTCATGCTTTCACATTTTGGAGAAGGATTCGGATTGGATCTTAGGATGAATATGTTCAATTGCTGCGGAAGTGCTTTGCTTGGAGTGCCATTTGTGATTTGTGAGGTGATATTGAAAATTTTATGATTGTTTGGATAAAATTTCATAAAAACTATTGAAATTTTGTAACAAATATGGTAAAATATAAATATCATATACAGGAGGTGGAGTATGAACGCCATAGATATAATCAATAAAACTAAAAAAAAGATACCGCTTACAGATGATGAGATACGCTGGTTAGTGGACAGCTACACTGACGGTGAGCTTCCGGACTATCAGATGTCAGCCTGGCTCATGGCTGTAAGGCTGAACGGACTAACCGAGCAGGAAACGCTTTCCCTTACCTACGCAATGCGTGACAGCGGAGATATCATGCGGCTTAATGTGGGGCTTACCGCTGATAAGCACAGCACAGGCGGAGTTGGAGATAAGACAAGCTTTATAATCGGTCCTATCGCAGCAGCCTGCGGAGTATGTGTTGCAAAAATGTCAGGCAGAGGTTTGGGACATACCGGTGGTACTATCGATAAGCTCGAAAGCATAAACGGTTTCCGTACTCAGCTTTCTGTAGGTGAATTTGAGGAAATACTCCGAAAGACCGGATTCGCTATCATTTCTCAGAGTGAGGATCTTTGTCCCGCTGATAAAAAAATGTACGACCTCAGAAATGCTACCGGAACCGTAGACAGCATCCCGCTCATTGCAGCAAGTATAATGAGCAAAAAACTCGCAGTCAACGCTGATTGCCTTGTTCTTGACGTAAAATATGGCTCCGGTGCTTTTATGAAGACGAAAAAGGATGCAGAAAAGCTTGCTGCGCTTATGGAAAAAATCGGCAAAGGCGCTGAGAAGCGATGCAAAGCTGAAGTAACTGATATGGACAGTCCTCTTGGAATGAATATCGGAAACTCTCTTGAAATAGCAGAAGCTATAGAAGTCCTTCAAGGAAAATGCAAAGGCCGGCTTTATGAGACAAGTATAGAGCTTGCAGCAGATATGCTTGAACTTGCCGGCAAGGGCAATAATGAGCAGTGCAGAAAGCTTGCAGAGGAGGCGATCACCACCGGCAGAGCTCTTGATGTACTGCGTCAGACAATAAAACTTCAGGGCGGAGATCCGGCAGTCTGTGACGATATTTCTCTCCTGCCTCAGGCAAGATGCTCGTATGAGGTAAGAGCGATGCAGGATATGAGGATTCTTCGTATAGACAGCGAAGAGATAGGAATGACATCGCTACTTCTCGGGGCAGGCAGACTTAAAAAGGGTGACAATGTTGATGCAACTGCAGGCATCGTTATGCATATACAGCCTGGTGATACTGTTTCCACAGGCGATAAGCTTATGACACTTTATTCGACATTATGCAGTGACTTCTCAGACGCAGCGGTAAGAGCGCTGAACGCAATTGTTTTTGAATCTGTCAATTGCCACAAGCCCTTGACTTAATTAAAAATATGTGATACAATAAAAAAAACACCCGAATGGAGGTAGCCGATCATGGGATTTATGGATTCAGTAAAAGGAATTGCAGAAAAAGTTAGCGGTACAGTAGAAAGCGGAGTAAAATCCGTTACAGACAGTACAAAGAAAATGGGAGAAAAGACCAAGGTTAGAAATGAGATCAACAAGCTTGAGAGCGAGATCCACAATGCTTACTTCATTATCGGAAAGCGTTATTTTGAAAAGCATTCCGAAGCTCCTGAAGAGGACTACATTGCACCTATCAGTGACATAAAAAGCAAGACAGAGAGGATCGAAAAATTTAAGCTTCTTCTTGCTTCATACGAGGACAAGCAGCCTTGCTCCAATTGTGGTGCAGAGGTAGTCAAAGGCCAGAAGTTCTGTGACAAGTGCGGAACGAAGATAGAGTTCCCGGAGCCTCCTGTTATTGAAGGCTTCAATGATGCTGTACAGCAGCCTGTTGAACCAGTTCCTCAGACTGAACCATTGAAGAGATTCTGCACCAATTGCAGTGCCGAACTCGAACCGAATCAGAAATTCTGCGATAAATGCGGAACTAAGATAGACTAATGATATTCAAAACGCACCGGTAATGATTTGCAGGTGCGTTTTTTGTGGCCTATTATGCAAAGTGCTGATATTATTACAGTTTTTTTGTTGATTATGCTTTTGGATATCTCTTTACTTTTTTGCCTTTTTGTGTTAAAATAAATATAGTTTATCACTTTGAAGCTGTGGTGCTTTAAGGCGTTGCCCTAAGCATTTAAGTTTATGACAAGAAAGGAATAATCATAATGCCAATTACAGAATTACTTGAAAGAAATGCCGAGCTTTACGGAAACGACGTTGCACTTGTCGAGGTCAATCCTGAAATAACTGAAGTAAGACGCAAAACATGGAGAGACTATGATCTTATCGAATCTGATCCCATAAGCTTTTATCGCCGTGAGATTACATGGAAGGTCTTTGATGAAAAGGCTAACAGATTTGCAAATCTTCTCCTGGAGAGGGGCGTAAAAAAAGGTGATAAGGTAGGTATTCTCCTTATGAACTGCCTTGAATGGCTCCCAATCTATTTTGGTATACTTAAAACAGGCGCTCTTGCAGTACCTCTCAATTTCAGATATACCCCTGACGAGATAAAGTATTGTCTTGATCTTGCAGAAGTCGATGTTCTCATGTTTGGACCCGAATTCATTGGTCGTATTGAAGAGATCGCTGATGAGATCAGCAAGAACCGTCTTCTCTTTTATGTAGGCGAAGGATGTCCGTCTTTTGCAGAACATTATGACAGCCTTGTTGCTAACTGCCAGAGTTCAGCACCCGGAATCGCACTTACAGATGATGATGACGCTGCTATCTATTTCTCATCCGGTACAACCGGATTCCCGAAGGCTATCCTCCATAAGCACAGAAGCCTTGTTCACTCAGCGAAAGTGGAGCAGAATCACCATGGTCAGACAAGAGAGGATATATTCCTTTGTATCCCGCCTCTTTATCATACAGGAGCAAAAATGCACTGGTTCGGCAGTCTCTATTCAGGCAGCAAAGCCGTTCTTCTCAAGGGAATCAAGCCGAAAGCTATTCTTGAGACTGTTCATTATGAAGGCTGCTCTATCGTGTGGCTTCTTGTTCCGTGGGCACAGGATATTCTTGATGCGATTGACAGGGGAGACATCGATCTTTCGCAGTATGACCTCAGCCACTGGAGACTTATGCATATTGGCGCACAGCCTGTTCCTCCGTCACTTATTTCACGCTGGAAGAAAGTTTTTCCCAATCATCAGTACGACACCAACTACGGACTTAGCGAATCGATCGGCCCTGGCTGTGTTCATCTCGGCGTAGAGAATATACATAAGGTTGGTGCTATAGGTAAAGCCGGATACGGATGGGAAGTCAAGATAGCTGACGAAAACGGTAATGCTGTAGACCGCGGACAGGTCGGCGAGCTCTATGTAAAGGGACCTGGAGTAATGACCTGCTACTACAGAGACGAAAAGGCAACCGCCGAAACACTTAAGGACGGCTGGCTTCTTACCGGAGATATGGCACAGGAAGACGAGGACGGATTCATTTATCTGGTTGACCGCAAAAAGGATGTTATTATCAGCGGCGGTGAGAATCTCTATCCTGTTCAGATTGAGGACTTCCTAAGAGCTCATCCAGCTATAAAGGATGTTGCTGTAATCGGACTTCCTGACAAGCGCCTCGGAGAGATCGCAGCTGCAATAATCTCTATCAAAGAGGAATGCAACTGCACAGAAGAGGATATCAATAACTTCTGCCAGAAGCTTCCGAGATACAAGAGACCACACAAAATAATCTTTGCAGATGTTCCAAGAAATCCCACAGGAAAGATCGAGAAGCCAAAGCTTCGTGAGATATACTGCGGAGAAAGCCTTGTTGCAAAGCAGATAAGAAATTGACAAAGAATAAAAAAGCGCCCGAGCGTACCAGTCTCGAGCGCTTTTTGTAATATCACGCGTGATCTGTGAATAGTATATTCTTGGAGGCGATGGTTATGGACAGAAATGAGTTTGATAAATACAAGAGCGAAATGATGAAAATGTACGGAAAAAGCAATTCAAAAAATACATTCGAGAACGAAATTGTATCGTCTGATATTACGATTAATGAAGAAAACGATTTTAAATCACTGGAAACACATGAAATTGACGAGAATTCAGCTGATGATACAGCATACTCTTCTCATATTGATGAGGAGAATAGTCAACAAGACAACGTAGAAAATGATTACAATAATCGTTATCCGGAACCAGATCTCTCTGATTTTGAAATTATAGATGCAGAAGATAATACTACCGACAACAGGCCGCCGGAGTATTTCTCAGAGGAAAGTCTTGGGAGCGGTACTGGTTATATTCTTGTTAACGTACGTACAGGCGATGAATCCTCCGCTGTTGAAGGAGCATCGGTGCTTATTACGGCTATTGTAGAAGGAAACCGTGTTATAGTAGCCTCTGCGCTCACCGATCAGAATGGTACTGCTGGAAAAATTAGGGTGCCTGCACCGGATATAAGCCATTCTCAGCAGCCTGCGGCTGATAGGCGTCCGTACAATCTTTTCGATGTAAGTGTCACAGCAAGGGGATTCTTTAATGCAAGAAGTGTTGATGTACCTGTATTTTCAGGGATAACATCTGTCCAGAATTTCAGCATGATTCCAGTACCACTGATGATGGGGGAGTCTTCTGAAACGGTCACAGTATACAATCAGGAGCCTTCGTTTGATAGAGCGATAAGCAGGGAGGTGTGATATGCTTACAGGAGAGCCATTTATTCCTGAAACAATAACAGTCCACCTTGGTACGCCGGATTCAAATGCACCGAACGTCACACTTGATTTTGCTTCATATATCAAAAATGTAACATCCAGTGAGATATATCCTACCTGGCCGGAGAGTGCAATAAGAGCAAACATTTATGCAATAACTACATTTGCATTGAATCGTATTTATACGGAATGGTATCGTTCGAGAGGATATGATTTTGATATAACCTCGACAACACAGTATGATCAGAAATTCATAAACGGCAGGGAATACTTCCAGAATATCAGCTACCTTGTGGATGAACTCTTTAATGATTACATTCGTCGGCAAGGAACAGTTGAACCGCTTTTCACTGCATTCTGCAACGGAACAACTACAACCTGTGCAGGCCTTTCACAATGGGGGACGGTCAACCTTGCCAACCAGGGATTTACACCATATGAGATATTGCAGTATTATTACGGGAAAAATATTGATATAGTAAAAAATGCGCCTGTGAGGACAGCTTTACCTTCATATCCAGGCATCGAGCTTAAATTTGGTTCAGCCGGTAACGATGTGCGTTCTTTGCAGATCTTTTTGAACCGTATCTCTGGAAATTACCCGGCTATTCCAAAAATTCCAGCGGCAGACGGTATTTTTGATCAGGCGACTGAAAGTGCCGTAAAAGTCTTTCAGGAGGTATTTGGCCTTCAGGTCAATGGTATAGTTGACCTTGCGACATGGTACAGGATAACATATATCTATACAAGCGTAAAGAAGATCGCAGAGCTAAATTCCGAGGGAGTACGCTGGGACGAAATTGAAAATCCATATATAGAAGATCTCAAAATCGGTATGCAGAGCATAGAGGTCAGTGTACTCCAATACTATCTTGCTGTTATAGGCGCATATTATGCAGCGGTAGAGCCAGTTGAGATAACAGGATATTTCGGCGAGAAAACAGAGCAATCAGTTAAATCATTCCAGCGTGTCTTCGGATTGCCTCAGACGGGAGAAGTTGACCGTGCTACAAGGAACGACCTTTACCGAGCATATCAGGGTATCGCAGAATCAGTACCTCCGAAATACACAGCAGTTGCCCTGTATCCCGGAACAGTTCTCCGTGAGGGAGATTCCGGCGAATCTGTAAAGATAATACAGGAGTACCTCACGTATATCAACCGGACATACAGCAATATCCCGGCTGTGAATAATACAGGCTATTTCGGCCCGATAACAAAACAGTCCGTCACAGCATTTCAGAAGCAATTTGGAATTAATCCCACAGGGATCATCGGTGCTGTTACATGGGATAAGATAACAGAAATATATTCTGATCTGAGGTTTGGTTTTGATAAACGGCCGTACCAGAATCCGGGATATACGATAACAGGATGAAAGGGGAAATGATATGCCTTATACGAACGCACAGAAAAAGCAGCATATATATGAATTGCAGACGTATCTGTATGCTATATCTCTTTTTAACAGTAAGATCCCACAGGTGCTTCCTGACGGGGTATACGGAAAGGAAACAACCACAGCCGTAAGAGCTTTTCAGCGAGAATACGGACTGCCGGAGACAGGAAATACTGATCCTCTTACATGGAACAGGATAGTCGGTGTATACAGATCCTATCTTAATTCTGCTCCGGTTCCGTATAACGTGTTCCCTTCTGCAAAATACGTGTGTGCCTCAGGCGATAAAGGAGAACTAATATATATAATACAGGCAATGCTGAACGATATAAGCGGAAGCTATGAAAACTTTCCGAGTGTAGATGTTTGCGGAAATTATAACGAGGTAACAATGAACGCTGTCAAGATGTTTCAGAACAAAACCGGACTGCCGCAGAACGGGAAAATTGACAGCAGTACATGGAATATGCTTGTGCGCTGCTGCGAGCATATAAATAAAACTCTTCACTGAACAGCAAAACGGACTCTTAATATAAAGAGTCCGTTTTGTATTTATATCAAGAAAGGAGAAATGAAAAAGCTTATATTATTTGTTATCTGCTTCATCCAGTGTGACCTCGAGTGTTTCTTCACGGCCTTCTCTTACAACAGTAAGCTTAACGGTTTCACCAGCTGAATGCTTATTCTTTAACGAATTCAGTTCAACAGATGTTTTTACATCTGTATCATCAACAGCAGTGATAACGTCACCGATACGTAAACCTGCCTTGTCTGCTGCACTGTTTTCCGATACCGAAGTAACATAAACGCCTATCGGAAGGTTATACATACTTGCAATCGCCTCCGAAACATCCTGACAGTTTATGCCGAGCTGCGGCTTTCCTGTAACGTATCCATACTCAATAAGATCATCGATTATCTTTGATGCAGTATTAGACGGTATTGCAAATCCGATGCCTTCAATTGAAGCCTGTCCGGAATAGCTGCTGCTCATTTTAGAAGAGTTGATACCTATAACCTGACCATATTTATTTATGAGAGGACCGCCGGAGTTACCAGAATTTATTGCAGCATCTGTCTAATAAGATCCATTGACTGATCGTTTATGGATATCTGTCTGTCCTTACCAGAGACTATTCCCCTTGTAACTGTATTCATAAGGTCAAATCCAAGCGGATTACCGATAGCAACAACATCTTCTCCAAGTTTGAGCTCGTCGCTGTTGCCGAATTCAGCTGCTTTAAGCCCATCTGCATTTATCTTCAGTACAGCGATATCGCAATCTGTGTCGTATCCAATGACTTCAGCGTCATAGCTCGTATCACCGTCAACAAGAACAGAGATATCCTTTGAAATTCCACCGCCGTATTCACTATCGTATATAACGTGAGCATTTGTTACAATATAGCCATTATCGGTGATTATAACGCCGGTGCCGGTTGCAGAGGCGGTAGATTCAGAGGGAGTATCCTCTACAAATCCGAATCCATAATAGTAACCGCCGTTGTCATTTGTATATGTAAATTTAGATTCGATACCTACGACTGAAGGAAGAACCTTGTCAACGATCTCTTCAGTGGTCAGTTCGCCGCTGTTCTCTTCTTTCTGGTCTATAATGCTTAATTTTTCAGCTTTGAGTGCGTTTGAGGATTTCGGTGAATCGACCTCAGCGATCTTAACTGCGGCTGACGATGCATCATTGCTTGCAGGAGATAATTCACGATAAGCTGCAATTGAACCACCGGAAACTATTGCCATTGCCATAAGAAAAGCAGTTATCTTAGTTATGGTATGCTTCTTTTTGAACGGAGAAGAATTCCCAGTGTTTTCAAGTACATTTATGTAAGGATTGGACTGGAAATGAACGGATTCATCTTCGTATGCACGATCAGTATTCATATTTTTATCATTCATCATAATATTCACTTTCCTTTTCAGATTTCCCTGAGTTCCTTTCCTCAGGCTATGGTCATATTATAGACGGTTAATGTGAAATAAATTTGCAGTAATTGTATAGGTTTCAGAAGTATTACGTGAATTATATTTCACTAACCTGAATAAACTGTGAAGAAATGTGAAAAGTGAGTAATTGGTAATAACACATTATTTACACAAAAATACCGCTGCAACAATGCAGCGGTATTTCATTATGTATTAGCAGCGCTAATAATACTATTTAATATGTTCTGATTCCATGTAAGGGATGATCTGTTGAATAGCGCATAGCTTCCGGAACCTGATGAAAGTCCGTTATCCCAGACAAAGCACTTTATGCCTTGTTTCTTAGCAGATGAAACATAGAAGCTATAGTAAGAGCATCTAAGCGATTCATCACTTGAATTAACGCAGCCGAACTCATCAATAATTACCGGGATACCCTTTGAAACAAACTTATCGTGGAGAACCTTGAATTTATTTGCTACATCGTCCAATTCACTTTGAGTGTAAGAAGAAACAGAACCGTCGGCGAATTTCCATGGTGCATAGTAGTGAACAGAGAATATAACATTTCCGGCATTTGCAGGGATAGAAACATCATTTATTGCTACAGTTTCAGCAGATGCAGCATAGGATGTAATGATGATCGTACGATCTGAATTATTTCCGCCGCTTGCTCTTACTGTGCTCACAAAATCCTGCTCATACTTATTTACAACAGCTCTCTCGTCTGATGTACCGCCGATCCACTCGTTAGCGCTTCCGACTGTTCTTGGTTCGTTCATGCCCTCAAAAATAAGTCTGTCTCCATAATCGGCAAATTCCTTACATATCTGTGACCATATCTGCTTGAGCTTAGCACTGTCATCAGCATATTGATCATTCTGAGGAGTAAACCATATGTAGTCGTCATGGTGCATATCAAGGATAACAAACATATCGTTGTTGTAAGCGTAATCAACTACTTCCTTTACACGGTTCATCCATTCGCTTGTGATCTGATCGCCGTTCATATGCTCGCCCCATGTTACAGGGATACGGATGGAATTAAAGCCTGCACTCTTTACAGAATCGATAATATCCTTTGTGGTTTTGGGATTGCCCCAGCCTGTTTCCGTATCAACACCTGATTTAGAAGTATTGTAGCAGTCAAGGCTGTTTCCAAGGTTCCATCCAACATTCATAGCCTCAACGATCTGCGAAGCTGATCTGAAATTACTTTTTGATGAAGGTTTCTGAGGATCAGGAGAATTGAGTGAAGGCTCACTTATATAAGAGATGCTGCCGTCGCTCTGACTGTAATGAGCAGTGATATTCTTAAGAGTAAGCGTTGGCTGCTCGCTCCACCAATATCCAAATCTTACCTCAGCATCAGGTGAGATATACTGCTTTGCAGCAGGAGGGAGAAACCATGTTACACTTGCAGTTGAGCTGTCGGTCATTATAGCTGTATCAGGGGAGGACTGATAGAAATTATCACCTGAGCCGATACTGAATCCGCAGTTGAGCTTTTTAAATGGACCGCCGGCAGATACATCGAATGTAAGGGCCTCAGGGACGTTGTTATCAGGAACAATGTCCTTAAGAGGAACAGATATCAGATTAGAATTCTGAGTATAGCCTGTGCTCAAGTTGAGAGGCAGGGAGGATTTGCCATCTGTAGGCACCTTTCTGGTACGGGTAAATGAGCAGATAACACTTTCAACTGTAATGCTTGAAGCACCGCCCCACCAGTATCCGAAGAGGAGTTCTCCACCGTTGGTGATATAATTTTTCAGCTCAGAAGGAACATCCCACTTTATCTCGCCGTAAGTTCCCTGAGTAGGTGCTGAGAAATCAGGTGACTGGAACCAGCCTTTAGTAGTAGCTGAAGGGCAGTCGCCATTTACTGAGATACCGCATCCGCCTTTGAATTCACCGATGTTTCTTCCGTCGGCAGATCGGATTACAAAAGTAAAGGAATTGACCTGATCGCCTTCCTCTATGAGGTCAGCAAGTTCAAATTTGATCGTATTGCTTCCTGAAGTATAGGGAAGTGATTTTCCAACTTCGATCTGGGAACCGGATTCGACCGAGACTGTCTCGGTAGGACTGATGTGAACAGTTGTGGGTTCTGCAGTAGTTTCCTCTGTCATGGACAAATTTTCCTCGATAACAGTCACAGTCTGATCCTCCTCGGCAGCTCCGGAAGACGAAGCGTTGTTATTTGAGCTGCTGTCAGCATGAGAAGAACTGCTCTTGCCGCCGCAGCTTACACATGACAGTATCAATGCCGATGCTGTCAGCAGTGCAGATAATTTTTTATTGATATACTACCTTCTTTGTACTTGATCAAAATTTACCATTATAATTATATCATTAATAGCACCGTCATGCAATTCAGTTAAATAACAAATTTTAAGAAGAAAACTTACTCTTTTTTTATTAAACTGCTGAAATAACCCATAAGAATCGTCTTATACAACAGCATAGCGTACTAAATATGAACAAATTATTAAATAACGAAGCATCTATACATTTTATCCACCAAAACTGCAAAATGTGGGTTGTAACAGATTATTAACAATTGTATAATAGACACAGAAGATGCAAAGTGTGTATAGATAAATTGTGTACTTTTTTAAGCTGAGCGTTCGTGCTTGGACATAAGCATGAGTATAAATTGTCCCGGAACGCCTTTCTTTATGTTTCAGCAGATCCTGGGGCACTGTTAAAAAAGGGGATATATCTGCACATTAGCAAAATCTGGTACGGAATCGGCAATAATTGGATAGATTGCCGAGAAATCTTTATTTAAACTAAGGGGGTATCCTGATGAAATTTAGGAGAATCGTGTCTGCTGCAACTGCTGCAGCATGCACAGCCGGCCTTATCGTAGTTGCTCCAGAGATTACAGCTCGCACCTACGCTGCTGAAGTTGTTTATAACGGCTTCGAGACAGATTACGAAGGCTGGTACGCAAACGACGAAGCAAGTAGGCTCACTGCGATAAACGGTGCTGGCTACGACGGCACAAGAGGTATGACCATAACAGGAAGAACAAGCCCTGAATCAGGCGTTGCTTCCTCCAAGGGCTTCTACCTTGAAGGCGGAAAGAAGTACGACTACAGTTTCAAGGTATACAGCGAAAC
>JAAYBK010000058.1 GCA_012718885.1 Ruminococcus sp.
CATATTCTTTCAGTGCGCTTTCCTACTGCGCCCGCGCGATCAACAATACGACAATCCCGCAGGCTTCTGCATTCGCACAGGCTGTTTACGAGTATTATAAATACGTAAAGCGATATGCTGATCCTACGCTGAAGGAATTAAAAATTGACACTGGTAAGATGGATGGGATTCATTCTTTCTATTTTAATGAAGGCGAAACATGGGCTGACCTGGTAGAAAGAGAAGACAGTTTGTATTACAATAATGGTTATATCAAAATGCAATGCGATGAAGGTGGACATATTTATTATTTGATTGTATATGGTGCTCAAATAGATGCAGTTATAGATGAAAACGGAAACTATACTGCGAGTACTATGACGGATATTTTTTAAAGGAGTAAAAAGCAATGAAGGAAAAATACACAGCTCCCGAGATGGAGATAATTGAATTCGATACAGAGGACGTTATCACAACAAGTCTGGTAGGCACTCCCCCTGAGGTGAAACCCGAATAATAACAATAACAGGCAGCTTCGGCTGCCTGTTTTTTATTGATAATACCGCCCTTCGCGGGCGGTGCATCTGATAGAGTTTTTTGCTTAATATTTAGCTTCTCATTAACTGTGAGACCGGCTGTTTCTAGTGTTCTGGGAGCGGCCTGGATTGCAAACATCCGTGTTTTAGGCGCTGCTCCGATCATCTGTAAGGAGCAGGAGGTTGTGTGCTTCTGTCATCACAAAACCGATGCCTGTTTTTTGTGCATTAGGTCAAAACACATAGCCAAATATTGACAAAAGCGCCGAAATGTGGTAAGATTTGTTTATCATCAAATATTAGGGGATGAATGACATGGCAGCAGTAAAGCATCTGGTACATATATACGGTAACAAGACTTCTCCTGCCCTGTCGTCAGTTCCATATGGTAAATCAGCGTATCAGGTAGGATAATTGTGTCCTGTGAGGTGCGCTTTTTATTATTAATAATAAGGAGATGGGTGGATTATGAAAAACAAACTATGGAAGAAGACACTTGCGGCAATCATGGCTTTTGCCATGATTGGCGGAGCAGCTCCGGTGAATATTCTGGGGATCAATCTTCTGAAACCAGCACTTTCGGCAAGCGCTGAGGATACGGTCACCTACGATTATAACACTGCTTTAGGAAATCCCGTGACCTCAGGCAACGCCTCATACATTCTCGGCGATGTCAACGGTGATGGACGTCTTGGCCTTGCTGACCCACTGTTTGCTTGTCAGTGTATTCATAACGGGGTACCTGCCGATCGTGATGCCGATTATATCAATTTAGTCGGCGATGTTTACAACACAGGCGACGGATTAACTGATGAAGACTTTTTTGTTTTATACGGATGGGCGAAGGCAAGTAGGTCGTATTATGGCGCTTTTCCTGTATACTCCTTTACAGTCAATGATCATGGATATCCGGAGAATATGAAGGAAACAGGAGAATATGTATACACATCTAAAAGCACCGTAAAAGGCGCTTCGATTACTCTTGACGGCAGTATAGGCGTAAATTTCTACGTTGAGCTTGACGAAAACGTTGGAAAGGCGATTTTAAACGGTCCGGCTGGTAATATTGTGTATGATTCAAATAAACTTGCAAAGGCTAAGGTTCAAGAAGGCGATTACGAAGGTCTATATAAGTTATCGTACGGCGTCAACGCAACGCAGGCAAGCGCCAAAGTATCGTTAGAGATATATTATGTTATCGATAGTGAGCAATACATACAATATCAGCTTCCTCTTTGCAATTCAAACAACGAGCTCTATAATAATTATACCTGCGAATATTCGGTAAATGATTACATTTCCGATTCTGATAAGTATTCATCAGACAAAAAGCTGAAAAATCTCGTTTATATGCTTGATATGTATTGCAAGTCTGCCGAGAATTATTTCTGCGGAACAAATCATGACGTTCCTTATAGAAAAACAAGAGTTGAAGATTTTGACCCTAAAACTGGTATGTACAGAGTATATGGACTTTTAACTGATTTCCTTGACCTTAAAGGATATACGATGGCTCTTGTTCTCAATTCCGAAACATCGATCAGAGTATTCTATGACGGACCTGCAAATACGGCAGACATAGAAGAAGTCGGTGGTTATTATGATAGTTTAAATGATAAGAAAACCGAAAATGGCAAGTCTTATTTTGAAATTGAGAATATCCGAGCAGATAAACTTGCTTCA
>JAAYBK010000059.1 GCA_012718885.1 Ruminococcus sp.
CATAATGATGCCATTAAGGAGGAAATGGCTTTATTGTGCGAAGAGAAAGAGCTTCTAAAGGTTGCTTCAAAGGAAATCGAACGTCTGATAGAGCAGAAACACAATGAAGCCGAGTTTCGTCGCAATCGTGAACGTTTGCTGCATGTTGATAAACTGCTATCAATAGGTGTTCTGAGTTCTGAAATAATGCATGAGATTGGAAACCCCAACAATTTTATAGCTCTCAATACAAAAATGCTTGCCAGGATCTGGAAGGACATATTGCCAGTCCTTGATATGTACTATAAGGAGAATGGTGACTTCTCTGTGGCCGGTTTGCAATTCACTGAAGCAAGACAGGAAGTTGACAGGCTTCTGGATGGAATATCAGAGGGAAGTGAGCGGATACATAAAATCAGCTCCAATCTTAGGGGTTTTATTGCCAAAGGGCGATCGGTATCAGATGAAATTTTCAAGATTAATGATGCTGTAACTAAAGCTGTTGCTTTCTCCAGAAACTTTATTGATTCCAGTACAGAAAACTTCTGTGTTTTATTATCACCGAAGGATCCGTATGTAAAAGGTGACTCGAGTCAAATACAGCAGGTGGTCATAAATCTCATCACCAATGCCTGTCAGGCTTTAACATCAAGTAAGAAAATGGTGAGGATAACCACTTTACTGGATCAGAAAAATAAGTTGGTAAAAATAGTAGTTGAGGATGAAGGGACTGGGATTCATCAGCATGATATCCCTCACCTGACGGATCCATTCTTTACTACCAAAAAGGATAAATTCAGCACCGGACTGGGATTATCGATTTCAAACGATATCGCCATCAAACACGGCGGTAAGATTTTAATCCATTCAGTTATAAACGAAGGCACAAAAGTAGAATTCATTCTACCATGCGAAAGTGTAAAGGATTGCAGCGAATAATGCGAAATAAATTTCCTTCAAAGCCAGTTTTTATAATAGATGATGAAGAGCAGTTCCTCTACTCTATCAGCCTGTCCTTAAGATCAAACGGGATTACTAATGTCATGACCTGTATGACCGGGATGAAGGCCAAAGAATACATTTCCACCATGTCCTTTTCGGTAATTGTATTGGATGTTAATCTGCCGGACATACATGGTCCTCAATTGCTGGATGAAATCATGGAGTTGTGTCCCGAAACACCGGTAGTTATGGTTACCGCTGTCGATAAAGCCGAGATAGCGGTTGATTGCATAAAAAAAGGAGCAATGGATTACCTGGTAAAGCCCTTTGATAACGATAAAATGCTTGCTATCCTGAGAAATGCAATTTCTGACAGAGAACTGCGGGGAGAGAATGAGGCTCTTAAGGGGTACTTGCTGGGAAATAAGCTGAAAAGACCTGATGTGTTCAGCAAGATTGTGACAGAAGACAACCGGATGCAATCTTTATTTTTGTATGCTGAGGCAATATCAACCACTCCTTTTCCAGTTCTTATCACCGGTGAAACTGGTGTTGGCAAAGAGTTATTCGCTCAGGCCATCCATGATCTTAGCGGAAGAAAAGGATCGTTTGTTGCGGTTAATGTAGGTGGGATAGATGAGAATGTCTTTTCTGATACATTGTTTGGACATGTTAAAGGTGCTTTTACTGGCGCAGATTCTTCAAGGCCAGGACTTATTGAACGTGCAGCCGGCGGAACATTATTTCTTGATGAAATCGGTGAGATACGAAA
>JAAYBK010000060.1 GCA_012718885.1 Ruminococcus sp.
GCGGACTACCGCGTCATCGCGGTGGAGCCCGCCAGCTGCCCCACGCTCACCCGGGGACGGTACGTCTATGACTTCTGCGACACCGGGAAGATCTGCCCGCTCCAGAAGATGTATACCCTCGGCAGCGGCTTCATGCCCTCTCCGAACCACGCTGGCGGCCTGAGATATCATGGTATGAGCGCTATCCTCTCTGAGCTCTACGATCAGGGACTTATGGAAGCTCGCTCCGTTGAGCAGACAGCTGTATTTGAAGCTGCTGAGCAGTTTGCAAGGATCGAGGGAATCCTCCCCGCTCCTGAGAGCAGCCATGCGATCCGTGTTGCTATCGATGAAGCACTCAAGTGCAAGGAGACCGGTGAAGAAAAAACAATCCTCTTCGGCCTTACAGGTACAGGCTACTTCGATATGTATGCTTACGGCGCTTATAACGACGGAAAAATGTCCGACTACATCCCAACTGATGAGGAGATAGCTAAATCTATCGCTAACCTCCCAAAAATAGGCTGATATAAACAATAAGCACAAAGCAGCGGCACAGCGCCGCTGCTTTTTTAGCTATAAATAGGCAAATATTTTGATTTGTTCACTGGTGCGAAATATATGTGTAAAAACTGGCAGTCAATTTTTATACATTCTTGCTAAAAGCCTTCCACAAACTTCTACGTCAGATATTGTAGCAAGGTGCACAAATTCTATTGACAAGTTTCGTTAAACGTGATAAAATATGAGTGAATCAAAGGCGGTTTTCTGCACTGGACTGCCTTAGGAATCAATTTATTAACTCATACAAGAAAACAAATGAAACAAATCTAATCAAATGGAGGGTTTTATAATGTTTGAAAACTCAAAAGCAGTTAAACGCATCGTAAGCCTTTCTGCCGCAGCTGTTTGTATGCTTGCTTCATTCAAGCTCTCACCTTACAAGGTGATAGAAACAGATGCAGCAGAAGAAACTATCCTCACAGCATTCGAGATCACAGAGAATATGCAGATCGGCTGGAATCTCGGAAACACTATGGACGCTACAGCTTCCTTAGAGGACGAGGACGGAAATGCTTATGTTCCTGAGCACGCAGGTCTTGAAACTGAGACAGCATGGGGACAGCCCAAGGCTTCTCAGGAGATCATCGATGCTATCAAGGCAAAAGGCTTCAACTCTATCCGTATACCTACAACATGGTTCCAGCACCTGGACGAGAACAACAATATCGATCCTGAGTGGCTCGCCCGTGTTCACGAGGTAGTAGACTACGCTTACAAGCGTGATATGTACGTTATCATCAACGTTCACCATGAAAACTGGATCAACCGTAAGGATCTCCTTACTGCTTACGACGAGATCCAGCCAAGACTCATGAAGATCTGGGAACAGGTAAACGGAGAATTCAAGGACTACGATCAGCACCTCGTATTCGAGTGCATGAACGAGCCAAGAGCTGCCGGCACTGACTGGGAGTGGTGGTCACCTACACCTCCTGCTGAGAGCGAAGTAATCAACAAGCTCGAGGCTGATTTCGTTAAGCTCATAAGAGAAAGCGACAGCCCTTACGCTAAGACTCGTCTCCTTATGCTCCCCGGATATGTTGCAAGTGCAGATGTAAACATCATCTCTGATCTCGTTCTTCCTGAAGACGATGACTATATAGCTGTTTCAGTTCATGCTTACACACCTTATAACTTCACAATGAACACCGGCAAGGACGGCTACCACGATGAGTGGACAACTGCTTTCAGAACTGACCTTGCTCTTACTCTGACTAACCTCCGTGATACATTCCTCGACAAGGATATCCCGGTAGTTATCGGTGAGTTTGGTTCTTCCAACTTCGGTAATACACAGGCTCGTATCGACTGGGCTACACAGTACATCACAACTACAAAGGAGTACGGTATCCCTTGCTTCCTCTGGGACAACGATGCCAGAAACAATAAGGATATGGCAGAGCGTCACGACTATATGGACAGACGTACACTTGAGTGGTACGAGGATTCAGTTCAGGTAGTTGACACTATGATGAGCATAATCGCTGATGATTCTATCGTATGGGGCAGCGAGCGTCATAAGCCAACCTACGACAACGTTACACATCAGGCCTACGAAGAGGGCGAAGTATTCTTACAGGGACCTTATGAGTTAGATGCCTCCAAGGACAATGAGGCTGGCGGCTGGAAGGGCTCAACTCCCGGCGGCGAGGGCGAAGTTTCATGGGATAAGGTTGATGGCAAGGAAGTAGCTATCAAGTTTACCGGTACTACCCCAAAGCTCGCTTTCTCCGATGAAAAGTACGGCAACTGGACAGAGGTTGCTCCTTACATGGTAGACGAGGAGAACGGTATAGCTTACTACCTTATGTCTCAGGCCAAGGAAGCCTGGGGTCTCGACACCGCTCTCGTAGCTCATATGCAGGCTAAGACCACTAAGACCACTACTGTTGACTCCATCGTTATACTCGAAGCTCCTACAGGCGATATTCCTACTCCCGAGCCGACTGCCGAGATCCACAAGATCGTTCTTTCCGGCGTTGACAGAAGCTCTTCCCTCCAGTTCACCATTGAGGGTCCTGCCGGCACTAATGTTAAGGGTGCTCTCGGATACATGGGCGCTACAGATTGGGAGCAGATCACATACAGCGAAACTGTAGGCGAAGATGGCAAGCTCATCGTTACTATCCCGCTGGCTGATATTCCTGAAACTGTTACTCAGGGCGAGTTCCAGATCTGGGACAACTTCGATATCGTTGATATGACAGGCTACAAGACTGTTGAAGCTTCCGGTCCTATCGAGATAGACGGTGTATGGGGCGATGTTGACGGCGACGGCAACGTAAAGATGAACGATGCTGTTCTCATCATGCAGAGCCTTTCAAATGCTGACAGATTCGGTCTCGACGGTACTGAGGCTACACACATCACTAAGGAAGGCCAGTTAAGAGGCGATGTTTTCGAGCCTACAGGCTACGGCAGCATCACTCCTCAGGATGCTCTCAGGATCCAGGAATTCCTCCTCAAGAAGGTAGCTTCACTTGCACCTGCTGCTAAGTAATCAGCCTTCTTACAGTTCTATACCATAAAGTATAATCTTATATCATTTAGGGGATAATCATATAAAGGGCTTCCGTACAAAATGTACGGAAGCCTTTTTCTTTTTATTCAGCCTTTCTAAGACATACGGCAACCTCAAGTCCATCCGGATGATTCCGTAGGGAGACTGTGCCGCCCATTTTTTCCACAAGGTATTTGACGATGTATAATCCAAGACCGGAGCCGGGATGCTCGCCGCAGTTTCTTCCACGGTAGAACTTTCCGAAAATGAATGGCATATCCTCATCAGGTATACCGCTTCCCTTATCCCGGAAGGATATGGTGAAATAGTCCTGGTCGGCAAAGGTGGAGATACTGATATCAGTTCCCGCATATTTACGTGCATTGTTGACGATATTCTCAATGACCTGCATGAGCCTTCCCCGGTCGGCATAGATATAACACTCATCCCAGGGAGACTTGTAACTGATATCACCGCAGGCAGCAGATATCTCATCTACCGCCTCATCAAGGAACTCTCTTATCGCTACCTTTTCAGGATTGACTTTCAGCCTCTCCATGTCCGAAAGGGAATGTATGAACAGGTCATCAGTTAGCTTTGCGACCTCATCGCATTTTCTCGTTATAACTGAAATGAATTTTGAGCGCTGCTCCGGAGTTCTGTCCATACCCGCTTCAAGTCCCTCTGCATAGGCTTTTATCGAAGCAACAGGCGTTTTTATATCATGGGACAGAGTGGCTATTACGGTCTTGTTGTTCTCAACAGCCTCTCTTTCGCTGTCACGTGCTCTTTTCAGCTCTCGCCTCATGCTGTCGAACGCCCATGTGTAGCGGCCGAAGAAGTCTCCACGCTCACGGGGGATAGGCGTATCGAATTCTCCACGGGCTATTTTTCCGGCATACTCCTCCATTTTCCCGAAAGGCTTGACTATGAACAGGTAAATGCCTGTGGTCATCATCAGAAGAGCTGCCAGGGATATACCGGCCAGAGCAAAGATGTGATCCTGCTTTATTGCTGAAACATCCTCGCTGCGGATGCTCTCACGCAGTTCCTTTTCTTTCTTTTCGGCAAGTTCTGTCTCGCCGCTGTCCTTCAGATGCGAAAACTCGTTCAGAGCTATGATCTGCTCCGCAGCTCTTTCATCCTGATCTATTGATCGCTCCTTGTTTATAAAAACAGCAGAAGTCAGTATTATGACCGACGCAAAGAAAAGCGTAAAATATGTAAGTGCCTTTTTCACGCTCAGACCTCCAGTATATATCCGACTTTGAATACAGTCTTTATGTGTTCAGGCTTTGAAGGATTCTCCTCCAGCTTTTCACGCAGCCAGCGGATATGTACTGCCAGAGTCGAAGGCTCCACCATTGAGAACGCTCCCCAAACCTCGGAAAGCAGTTCCTCCTTTGGCAGAGGCTTGTTCTTATTCCGGCACATATATGCCAGAAGATCAAATTCTCTCAGTGACAGCGAGACCGGCTCGCCTTTTCTTGTGACGCTCCTTCCGGCAATATCCACACTGACATTACCGAAGTTCACCGTTTCATCTTCCCCGAAGCCGTAGACACGCCTCATAAGTGCATTGACACGGGAGAGCAGTTCCTTCATTGAATAGGGCTTCGGCAGAAAATCATCGCCGCCGATATCAAAACCGGTTATGCGGTCAGTCTCACTTGTCCTGGCGCTTGCAAATATGACCGGGACAGTTGATACCATCCTAAGTTCCTGACATATCTCAAAACCGGATGTATCCGGAAGATTTATGTCAAGGAGTATGAGCTCGAACCTGCGCTCTTCAAGAACGTTGAAGGCCTCGTCTGAGCTGCCGGCACATTCCACATCGTAGCCATGCTCCTTCAGCATCTCCGAGATTATATATGCAAGGTCATTGTCATCATCGACAATAAGTATAGACTTAGGCATGGATTACCTCCTAAAAATATCGGCGGAGGATTCTCCGCCGGAAATATCAGTCAGGCTTTTTTGAAAAGCTTTCTGACCGTAACTATCATTGCCTTGTAATTGCTCCATACAACAAATGCGAGCATAGCGATAATAAGCAGTACATAAGCTGTGGGCTTAGCTATCAGTGCCCAGCACATGAGTATGAGAACAACAGTGTTTACAAAGGATCTCACTCCATCGAAACGGAAGGGCACATAGTATCTTGCATCGATTATTCTTGCCCAGAAGCAGAGATAATAGCTGAGGAACGTAGCAATGCAGGCTCCGTGTATGCCCCATTCAGGAATAAGACAGAAGTTGAGAACGATATTTGCCATACTTGCAGCAAAGCTTGTCCAGAAGGAGTTCTTGGTGTGCTTTGTAGCGGTATATATACTGCTCAGGAACTGGTCAAGGCACATGAACAGCACGGCAACTACCAGTACAGGAGTGTATTTGTATACATCACCATATTCGCTGAAATTCTTTGTGCTGACGAAGATCGGGGTCACTATCTGCACTCCTGCGATAAGGAAAGCCGAGGCGATGAACAGCAGAGATTCGTAAGCGCCGTACACCTTTTCATAGAAATTGCTTCTGTCCTCAGAATCGTTCTCCATTATTGCAGACATATTCCATGCGGAGAAGAATATGGATGATACCATGGATATCAGGTTGGGCACCTTTGTGGCATAGCCGTATATACCTGCGGCACTGCTTCCGAGAGTTACACGGTCGCTGTGCATATAGCGTATGAAAAGTCTGTCGGAGAAGCCTGTTATTACCCACATTATTACTGTAGGTATCAGCGGTACTGCAAACTTCATCATGCTTGTGGCAAGGCTCTTGCTGTAGTAACGCAGGCGGAGGAACTTATCCAGCTTCGCAACAATAAACAGGAACAGGGCTGAACAGAGATCCGCCATGATGCTTGCCAGCATGAAGCCCTTTACGCCCCAATGGAAATTGGAAATAAATACAATGTTGAATACGAACAACGAGAATGTGGCAAATATGCCGTCAATTGAGAACAGCTTTACCATTCCCCTTGCTCTGACGAACTGAGAACACAGCGATCTCAGGGACGAGCTGAGGACAAATGCCAGCAGCAGTATCGTGTAGCCGTCAATGAAGTCCAGGAACTTTATGAATTTCAGCAGAGGCCCTATCACCAGCATGGCGATCATTCCCACGCCGTTGAGACAGAAAGCGGTGCTGAAAACCTCTTCCTTCTTGTATTTATTGTCCAGTCCGAAACGGATAACAGCCTCTGCCATTGAGAATGTGAATATGGGCAGGAGGAAATTTGCTGTTATCTCCAGGAGCTCCTTTGTACTTGAGTCACTTGAGCCGATATTGTTGGTATATAATCTTGTCAGCAGCAGGGCAAGTATCTTTGAACCAAAGCCGCCGATAGCAAATATCATTGTATTAAAAGCAAGCTTTTTATATTTATTCATTCTTTCACTCTCCGGTAAAAATTGGTACAAATTTTATTATACCACATATCGGCGCATTTGTCACGGATTTGAAAAAATTTTTTCTCATTGCAAAAGATAAAACGATGTGGTATAATTTATAGTGACAGAAATCGTTATCATTATCCCGAACGATCAGGGATATTTTATGCGTCGGTCAAGCCGAGGCAAGCAATACAGGAACATCCGTCCGGACTCCCATTTTTTGCCGTCTTCGGCGTTTTATATTTCTTTTTTTAATAATCCAAAGGAGGTAATAACTATGCCAACACCCCATAACAATGCAGAAAAAGGCAGTATCGCCAAGACCGTCCTCATGCCAGGAGACCCGCTCAGAGCTAAATTCATCGCCGAAAACTATCTCGATTCCCCTGTATGCTACAACGAGGTAAGAGGTATGCTGGGATATACCGGCACATACAAGGGAGTGCCCGTATCCGTTCAGGGAAGCGGCATGGGTATGCCCTCCATAGGCATATACTCCTATGAGCTTTTCAACGAGTACGATGTGGAAAACATAATCCGTGTAGGTACTGCCGGAGCCATTGCAGACAACGTTGAGCTCCGTGATGTGCTTATCGGTATGAGTGCAAGCACAAACTCAGCCTACGCCACACAATACCGTCTCCCCGGCACATATGCCCCAACCGCCTCATGGAAGCTCCTTTCCGCAGCGGTAAGTGCAGCTGAGGAGAAGGGCTCCAGATTCCATGTGGGCAATATCTTCTCCAGCGACACATTCTATGATGATGCCGGCAGCCTTGCCGAGTGGCAGAAAATGGGCGTCCTCGGAGTTGAAATGGAGGCCGCCGCACTCTATATGAACGCTGCCCGTGCAGGCAAAAATGCGCTTTGTATACTCACAGTTTCCGACTGTCCGCTAAAGGGGCTTGCAACCACATCAGAAGAGCGCCAGACTACTTTCCGTGACATGATGGAGATAGCTCTTGAGGCCGCTCTGAAAATTAATTAAAAAAAATCTGAAGAATCAAGCTAACTTTAAGATTATTTTAAGGAATTGTATATATACTATAAGAGGATTAAGTAATCCCCCAATTCCCCTTCTATATTTATTTCTTTATTTATTTTGGCTATGCATCAATGCATAGCTTTTTACTTTGTATGAAAAAACAAACCAGCCATATGTGTGATACTCATATGGCTGGTTTTTATTTCGTATAGAAGTTTTTTTACTTCACTCCGTAAACCTCTGAAGCGATATCCACGGTCTGTTTAGCATCCTTTGCATAGAAATCAGCGTTTATCTGCTTTGCATATGAAGCTGTAAGGACTGCTCCGCCAACCACGGTCTTACACTCCGGATACTTCTCATTGAGCAGAGCGATAGTGTCAGACATAGCTCCGAGGGTAGTTGTCATCAGTGCGGACAATCCGACAAGGCTCACCTTTTCACGCACCGCCGCCTCCAGAACAACCGACGGATCAACATCTCTGCCCAGATCGATAACTGTGAATCCGTAGCTCTCCAACAGTACCTTTACGATGTTCTTGCCGATGTCATGGATATCACCCTTGACTGTTGCGAGAACCACCTTTCCCTTTGATACGGTCTCTCCGTCACCTGTGGAGATACGGCTCTTTATAACCTCAAAGCAGGCCTGTGCCGCTCCGGCAGTAAGTATGAGCTGCGGAAGGAATATCTTTCCTTTTTCAAACTCTGCTCCGGCGGAATCGAGGGCAGGAATGAGCACGTTGTTTATCATATCCATAGGATCTGTTGTGGCTATCAGAGCCTCAGCAGCCTTTACAGCGTCATTTTTCAGTCCGTTCTTTACACAGTAGCCAAGATCGGCTGTATTTCCGGACTTTGCTGCCGGAGCAGCCTGAGGCGCTGCACCGTCCTGTGCGTAAACGCTTATAAAATCAACGGAGTCACGGTCTATGCCTGCAAGAAGGCGATATGCTCTTACTGCTCCGATAATAGAGTCGATATTCGGATTTATGATAGGAAGGTCAAGTCCGCTGTGAAGTGCCATTGTCAGGAAAGTACGGGTTATGAGCTCACGGTTAGGCAGTCCGAAAGAGATATTTGATACGCCGAGGACAGTCCTCAGGCCAAGCTCAGTCTTTACTCTGTGGAGAGCGTTCAGAGTCTCCATAACACCATCCTGCTCCGCTGAAGCGGTAAGCGTCAGGCAGTCTATGAACACATCCTCACGGGGAATGCCGTACTCCATAGCCCTGCGGAGTATCTTTTCGGCAATGGCAAAACGTCCCTCGGCAGTTTTCGGTATACCGCCCTTGTCAAGGCAAAGTCCGACAACAGAGGCTCCGTATTTTTTTACCAGCGGAAGGATAGCCTCAAGTGACTCGTCCTCGCCGTTGACGGAATTGACGATAGGCTTTCCGTTATAAACACGAAGGCCAGCCTCAAGGACGTCGGGGTTTGTGGAATCGAGCTGCAAGGGCGTGTCGCATATACCCTGTATGCTCTTAACTGCATTGACCATCATGGACTTCTCGTCAATGCCGGGAAGTCCAACGTTTACGTCCAGTATCTCAGCGCCGGCGTGTATCTGCTCAACAGCCTGCCCCAGGATATAGTCCATATCATTTGCAAGGAGAGCCTCCTTGAAGCGCTTCTTTCCGGTAGGATTTATCCTCTCTCCTATTACACGGGGCTGGTCAATGGTGACGCAGCTTACAGCCGAGCAGGCCTTGCTGAGAGGCTTCACATCACGGGATACCTTCTTCATGCCTGCAAGAGCTTCAGTCATACTGCGGATATGGGCAGGAGTCGTTCCGCAGCAGCCTCCGAATATTGAAACTCCGGCTTCGGCAAGCTTTACAGCACTGGCTGCAAACTCCTCCGGGCCAACATTAAACAGATTTGTGGAAGGATCAGGCAGTCCTGCATTTGGCTTTGCAATGACCGGAAGTCTGCTTATAGCGCAGAGCTTCTCCAGCACCGGATAGAGCTCCTCAGGGCCAAGTGAACAGTTTACCCCCAGTGCGTCAACGCCCAGGCCTTCAAGGACGGCGACCATGCATTCCGGCGAAACGCCTGTAAATGTACGCATATTCTCCTCAAAGGTCATAGTCACAAGCACCGGCTTGTCGGAATTTTCCTTTGCGGCAAGAACAGCAGCCTTGACCTCATAGAGGTCAGTCATTGTCTCAATGACGATGACATCTGCATCCTTTCCTGCAAGAACTATCTCCTTGTATATGTCGTAAGCCTCTTCAAATCTAAGAGTGCCGGAAGGTTCAAGCAGCTGACCTGTAGGGCCCATATCAAGGGCTACAAGTGCTTTATCCCCCGCAGCCTCACGGGCGCAGGATATAGCCGCTCCCACTACCTCCTCAACGTTATGTCCGCTTCTTGCGAGCTTGAGCCGGTTTGCACCGAATGTATTGGCATATACTATATCCGAACCGCTCTCGATGTACTGGCGGTGGATGCTGATTATGGAGTCTCTGTCTGTTATGCTCAGCAGCTCCGGAACGTGCTCAGTTCCGATGCCCATGGACTGGAGCATGGTTCCCATGCCGCCGTCAAGATATATGAAGCTTTCTCTGCCGAAAAGTGCCCTGGATCCTTCACTCATAAATCATTCCTCCCTGAATGTGCCCAGCAGGCGGAAATACTCAAGATTCTCATCAAGGTCACGGATGGTTGCCTTTACTGCCGGATCTGTCAGCTTTCCTGTGAAGTCCATATAGAACAGTACATCGAAGCTGCCGTCACGAATCGGTCTGTTCTCGATACGCTGGATGTTCATTCCGTTCACATAGAACTTCGTCAGCAGACGGTAAAGCGAACCCTCAGTATGGGGAATGCGGAGCATTACCGATATCGCATCGGATTCCGGCATTACTTCCAGTCTGCGTGATATACATACGAAACGTGTACGGTTGAGAGAGCAGTCAGCGATATTTTCCGCAATTATATGCAGTCCCAGTTTCTTTGCACATTCGACTGAGCAGACAGCAGCTATCTTTTCCGCAGGATCGCTGTTCTTTACCATTTCCGCAGCAGTTGCGGTATTGCCGTAGTCAGCGGTTTTGAGACCGTTGACGGTCAGATAGTCGCTGCACTGCGAAAGAGCCTGTCTGTGGGAGTAAACACAGCTCACCTCGGAAGCAGGTATATCGGAATTTGCAGCAAGGCAATGGTTGATCTCAACTATTACCTCCCTGACTGTATAGAACGTATACTTCGCCATAAGATCATAGGTGCTGTCAACAGAACCGGCAGTTGAATTATGTACCGGCAGGACGCCGTAATCCAGTTCACCTGACTGGACGGCCTTGAAAACATCCTCAAATGTGGGATAGAACGTTATTTTCTTATCTCCGAATATCATTCTTGCGGCAGTCTCGGAATTTGCTCCGGCAGTACCCTGGCAGCCGATATTCACAGCCCCCTCAAAATCCGGGACAATAAAGTCATAATCCGGTGAATCCGCAATTATAGTGCGGTTCTGGAGTATCTTACTTATATCCATTATAGTCGTAAAGAGGGCAGCGGTGCCGTTTTCGAGCTGGCTGTCATCTGTGAGTTTCTTTATGCGGTCGATGACCTGCTGTTCTCTTCCGCCCTGAAATACAGGCATTGCGTGCTGCCTCTTATACTCTGCAACATCTTTGCAGAGCTCCATTCTCTTCTTGAAAAGTGAAAGGATATCGCTGTCAACATTATCTATCTCGTCTCTGAGCTGTTTCAGATCCATATCATACCTCCGTGAAATCATTTTTTACCAATTTAAAGTATAACAGATTTTTTTGTAAAAATCAATAAAAATAAAATAAATATATTGCAATGTATGAGGCTTTTGTGTTATAATGATATGGAATATAGTGAAGAACTATATATTTTTATTTGATTTAACAAACTCTACAGGTAGGATAAGTGAAAAACATCAGAATTTTAGGAGTAGACCCGGGTTATGCCATAGTGGGATTCGGGATACTGGACTACGACGGAGTGAGATTCACCCCCGTAGAATACGGCGCTGTACTCACGGAAGCCGGAACTCCTTTTCCGGAAAGGCTTCGTGCCATATATACGGATATAGAGTTCATCTTTCAGAAGTATTCGCCGGACTGCATGGCCATCGAGCGGCTCTACTTCAACACGAACCAAAAAACTGCCATAGATGTGGCTCAGGCAAGAGGCGTGACTGTCCTCTCAGCCGCCCAGAGGAACATCCCCATTTCGGAGTATACCCCTCTGCAGGTGAAATCGTCGGTAACAGGCTACGGCAAAGCCGAAAAGCAGCAGGTCATGGAAATGACACGCCAGATACTCGGACTTGCTCAGATTCCGAAGCCGGATGATGCCGCTGACGCTCTTGCTATAGCTATATGCCACGGACATTCCGTCCGCTGGAGCTGACAGCATCTCAGGCAGGCTCTCCTACAAAAAGAAAAAAGGAGATAAGACCATGATCTACAGCTTAAAAGGCAGACTGACCGTAAAAGAGCTCAGCTTTGCCGTGATCGAGTGCGCCGGCGTTGGTTATGGCTGCCGCACTTCATACAATACCGTCGCTCAGCTGGGCGAGATAGGCAGTGAAGCAATGCTTTACACCTATCTCTATGTCCGTGAGGATGTAGTGGAGCTCTTTGGCTTCGCTACACAGCAGGAGCTCAGCTGCTTCAAACTGCTCATCTCCGTATCAGGAGTAGGCCCCAAGGCCGCAGTTGCAATACTTTCAGATGTCACTCCGGAAAAATTTGCCTTCATCGTCGCCTCCGGAGACAGCAAGACCCTCACCAGAACAAAGGGTATCGGTGCAAAGACCGCTCAGAGGATAGTTCTTGAGCTCAAGGACAAAATATCCTCAGAATCCGTCAGCGGAAGCATATCCACTGACGTATCGGCTTTCTCGGCTGTTCCTGAGGCGGCTCTTCCGCTTCAGTAACAGAGGCACTTGAAGCTCTAATGGTACTGGGTTACACTCAGGGCGAGGCAGCTCCCATACTGGGCAAGCTTGATCCTTCCCTGAGCACACAGGATCTCATAAAAGAGACCCTGAGACTCATCGCATCAAAGAATTCACGCTGACATACAGCATTGATAAGATCCCATTACAGAAAGGAAGAAATCACTATGAATCTCGATGAATTATTGAAGGCAGCCATCAAGGATCCCTCAAAACGCTCGGTATTTTTACAGACTCTTATAAAGAGCGATGTATACGTTATCTGCAAGAATCCTGTAAAACAGGAGAGAGGACGTGCAGAAGGCGGTATACAGCTCGAACTCATAACCACTCAGAACCCGGACGGCGATATCTTCATCCCTTTCTTCACAAGCTACCGTGCATTACAGCAGTTCGCAAAGCGCTATGTTGACTGCTATAAGATCAACTGCCTCAGACTATTCGACCTTATCCAGTCAGTTTCCGCCGTTCTCAACCCTAACTCCTACGGTAAGGAATTCTCATCACAGGAGATCAAGAGCATCCTCATGGTTGCAAGGAACCTCAAGATAAAGGCCATCTCCTATAACGAGGCAGATATAATCTCCTACCGCCCGGTAGAACATTCCGTCGGCCACATAACAAAGGCTGCCAGCAAATTCCTTTCCAAGCAGCCAAATGTTGACAGAGCCTTCATCATGGAAATGATAAAGGGCTGTGAAAAGCCGCAGATACTCATCGTACTGGATATGATGGGCAGCACAAGAAAGCTGTTCGTTCCCCTTTCCAAGTACCTTTCAAAAACAGTTAAATCCAACGAACATCTCTGCTTCATAAGTTATGAACAGGATATGGGCAAGAAGGCTGCCGAGACAGTCGACCCGTTCTATGTCCGCAAGAAGAGATATTTTGAAAAATAATCCACAGCAAGTCAGGAGATAATGATTTGATTCAGACAGAGGATATGGAGTTCGCTCCAAGGATAATCACACCGGAAAATACTCAGGAGGACAGCGACACCGAGATAAGTCTCCGTCCGCAGAA
>JAAYBK010000061.1 GCA_012718885.1 Ruminococcus sp.
AGAGTGTATCCCTCGTTGACCTTCATAACGCCACGGTCTATTGCAAGAGCGTAGTCCGGAACATCACGGGTGACTGTAGTGCCGGCAGCGGTATATACGGCCTTGCCCAGCTTTACCGGTGCAATGAGGTTGGTGTTGCAGCCGATGAAGCAGCTGTCACCGATAACACAGCGGCTCTTTGAGATACCATCGTAGTTTACGGTAACTGTTCCGCAGCCGATAGTGGCCTTCTTTCCGATATCGCTGTCGCCGATGTATGCCAGGTGAGCAATAGCGGTCTTTTCGCCGATAGTGGAGTTCTTGATCTCAACAAAATCTCCGATATGTACTTCGGACTTGATATGGCTGTCCGGACGGATGTGGACGTAAGGGCCTACGGTGACATTGCTGTCGATAGTGGAATCATAGGCCTGTGAGGCGTTGAATGTAATGTTGTCGCCGAAGATACAGTGGTCGGCAAGGGCATTAGGGCCGATAATACAGTTCTTGCCTATCTTGGTACCCTTTCTGAGGATAGTGTTGGGCTGTATCTGAGTGCCGGCGCCGATCTCAACGCTGCGCTCGATGACAACGCCGTCTGTGCAGACGAACTCGACACCGTTTTCGAGGTGCTTTTCGATAACAGCCTTGCGGGCGATATCGTTGAGCTCCAGCAGATCCTTTCTGTCATTGGCTCCCAGGATGAGCTCCGGATTTGCCGACTTGAATGCGCCTGCCTTCTTGCCCTCGCTGAGAGCGATGAATATCGTATCTGTAAGGTAGTATTCCTTCTGAACATTGTCGTTGTTCAGCTTCCCGAGAAGATCGATGAGGTCGGCTGTTCTGAACCAGTAAGCGCCGGAGTTGACCTCCTTGATCTTGAGCTGCTCCTTGCTTGCGTCCTTCTGCTCCACGATACCGCTGATACCGGAATCTGTGCGGAGGATACGGCCGTAGCCTGTAGGATCGTCCAGCTCTGAGGTTATTACTGTAGCGGCATTGCCCTGCTGCTGGTGGTATTCAAGAGCCTGGCCGATAGTCTCAGCATCGATGAATGGTGCATCGCCGCAGAGAACGAGAGTATTGCCGTCGGTATCCTCCTCCATGAAGGGGATAGCCTGCATAACTGCATGGCCTGTGCCGAGGCGTTCAGCCTGAAGAACGGTCTTGTAGCGTCCGTTCAGGTACTCGTCGATCATTTCGCCCATGAATCCCTTGACTACGCATATATCAGAGATACCGGCGCTTTCGCAGGCAGCGATGACCCATTCCAGCATGGGGTCACCCAGTACCTTGAAGAGTGGCTTTGGCATTTCAGCCTTCATGCGCTTGCCTTGTCCGCCGGCTAAGATTATTGCTTTGTTCATTTTCTATTCCTCCTGATATTAATTATAATTGTTTGTTTATGTGTGCTCTTCAACTATTTTCCACACTTCGTTTCCGAAGTTTATGGCTGTCAGGTTATATGTATGAGTTGTATTGACGCTTTCTGTGCCTGCTTTGGCTGTAGCGCTGAACAAATAACCTTCGGTTATTCTTGGCGGAAGTCCGCTGGTGCTAAGAGAATGAGCCAGATCATTTATTGGTGTTTCGATGTCCCTTATCTCGCTATCAGAAAGTTTTTCACCTATTTCTATATCCAGACTGAGTATTGAAAGTTTGACTTCATCCAATCCGATTCCTTTATAATGCGAGAAGAATTGTTCGGAAAAATCTTCGTAAGCGGAAGTACTTTTATACTCTCTTGATAAATTTGCTGGAAAAATACTGTCTACATAAGCTTCGGGGTCACAATCCAGATGAGCAGTGATATATCGGTTTGTGGCAAAATATACCCCTTCATATATTCTTACGAAATCCTGTACTTCTTCATCGCTTATTCCGTCTTTGAGTTTATAGCCGCCCTCCAGAGAATAATCATAGAACTTTTCCATTGAAGCGGAGAGTGAGGCTGCTTTGGCATTTGCCTTGATTATGAGTATCTCGTCAGATTCAAATGGTCCGATAAATTCAAACTCATCTGGTTGGGATTCGTTTTCCGTGGAGTATTCGATTTGAATTTCAGACGAGGAGCTGCTTTCTTTGCTGCCACAGGAAAATGCGGAGCAGGTCAGAAGACTGAGCACAGCAGCGTATAGTACGATTTTTTTCATGTATCGGAATACTCCTTGTTCTGTGATACGATAAGTTATTGGCGTTATCCTATGCTTATACATCAAAGACGTATAATTTCCAGCCTTCATCTTCGACATATATAGCTTTAATTCTTTGCGTGAAATGATAATTGTTCATTTTAATTGCGATCAGGTCGTAGCCTTTGGTTATGTGACATTCGTAACCGTCACAATTTAAGGACTTTGAATAATGGTTATAAGTAACCTCGATTTCTCTTAACTCATGGTCGTCAAGCTCATTTATAGTCATAACTTCAAACTCTTTTGAAGGCTCTGATGTTGTATCACTGGCGTTTTGTGAACTATGGGTTTCATCATTCGCCCTTTGAAGTATGCCGTCTTCAATCATACCAGTTGCGATTATTTGAGGAAATAATACTGAAAGTGCATCTTCCGTCATATAGTCGTTGGCTATATCGTTAAAGAAAATGTTTACCGCATCA
>JAAYBK010000062.1 GCA_012718885.1 Ruminococcus sp.
ATATGAGACAAAGCTCGTTACTGAGCTTTCCGAGCTCATTGATGCTATGGACGCTGCAACAACAGAGCTTGAGGAGGCAATTGCAAAGTTCAAGGGAATTGCTAAGATAATCGAAGCATCTGAGTTTGTTCGTGACACTATGCTGCCTGCTATGGAAAAACTCCGCAGCGCTGCTGATAAGGCAGAAACGATGACTGCAGAAGACTACTATCCATTCCCAACATACGACAAGCTTCTGTTCGGTGTTTGATAACTTCAATTATAAAAGCCACAGGTTTCACCTGTGGCTTTTTTGATTTACATATCTGCTTTTTTATGCTATACTATATTCTGTAGACTTTTTATTATCCGGCTTTCAGATCAGTTATTGCCCCGTTTCAGGGCAAAATAAATTTTTTTGAAAATTTTTGTAACGTTTCTGTACTTCATACGTCTAACTGACAGAAGCCTGGAAAGGAGGTGTGATGATTGGACAAGAAAACTGCCGAAAAACTATACGACACCTGTTATATGCAAGTTTATTCCTATGTGATGACATTGGCTAAGGATCAACATAAAGCTCAGGAAATAACTCAGGATACTTTTTTTAAGGCAATGACTACTAAACAAACCTTCCGAGGAGAATCCGAGTGTCTATCATGGCTTTGTGCCATAGCAAAAAATATCTTCATTGACTCCACACGAAAGGCTTCGCGGTATCAGGACGAGCCTGACGAGACTATCGCAGACAACGACACCGATATCGAGCAGAGTATCACTGATTCAGAGACGTCGTTCAGGATACATATGCTTCTTCACGATATGGAAGACCCATACAAAGAAGTGTTTGAGCTTCGAGTGTTCGGCGAGCTCTCTTTCACTCAAATAGGAGCTATATTCCAGAAAACCGAAACATGGGCAAGAGTGACCTATCATCGTGCCAGACTTAAATTGAAAGAAAGGATGAATAATAATGAAATATAATTGTGATATGATAGCAGATCTGCTTCCACTGTATATTGATGATGTTTGCAGTCAATCGACCCGACAGGCTGTGGAGGAGCATCTTAGTGAATGTCCACCCTGCCGCAAACTCTGCGATGAGATGAAGCAGCGTGATCCCATGATCGACATGAACATTGCAAGAGAGCGTGACAATGTCATCAGTAACCAGGCTAAATTCTTCAAGAGGAGGAGCGCTGTTGCCGGATGTATAATCGGCGCTGTATTTGCACTTCCAATACTGATATGCCTTATCGTGAACCTTGCAACAGGTGCCGGACTCACCTGGTTCTTCATCGTTCTTGCTGCAATGTTCATTCCGACATCACTCATAGTAGTACCTCTCATGGCCTATGAAGACAAATTCTTCTGGACGATCGTCTCATTCACCGCAAGCCTTCTTCTCCTCCTTGGCGTATGCTGCATTTATTCCGGCGGAAGCTGGTTCCTGATCGCAGCTTCATCGGTGCTGTTCGGGCTGTCGGTGCCGTTCATGCCGTTTGTCGTCAGATCAAAACCTGTGGCAAAGCATATCGGAAACCACAAGGCACTTGTACTCGTATCAGCCTATTCCCTGACATACATCCTCATGTTGCTTTGCATTGGCTTAAAATCAGGCTCAGAAAACTTCTTCACTATAGCAGCACTTTACTCACTGTCGCCTTTCATTTTCATGTGGGGACTCTTCGCACTGATACGCCTTCCTAAGTGGAATCGACTGCTTAAAGCAGCATCCTGTATCCTCTTCTCAGCAATACTCTTCTTCTTCTCAGATACGATAATACTATTTCTCTATAATCGAAGAATTTACATTCCTTCACCGTCATTCTCATACGGAACTCCTGAACAGATAAACGGCACGATTTGCTGGACAGTTCTTATCTCCGGCATCGTATTATCAGCCATCTTTGCAATAGCAGGAGCAATTCGTTCAAATATTAAAAAGGAGATATCAAAATGAAAAGAATCGTTAATGTTTTAATAATGCTTATGGCAGCAATTACCACTCTTTGCTTCAGCGGATGTGTAGTCATCACTGATAAATACAGCAATGCTGATAAATATTCCGCAGGCGAATGCGAGATCACCGGAAGCAAGGTCAGGTCTCTTGACATCAACTGGTACTCCGGCACTGTAACTGTTTCAAGACACGATAAGGACACTGTTACTGTTACGGAAAGCTGCGGCAACGACCTTAAAGAAGAACAGGAAGTCCACACATGGCTTGACGGAAATGTTCTTCGCATCCAGTATTGCAAATCAGGCGAATCATTCATCTTCAAGGCTATCGAAAAAGATCTCATTGTAAAGATACCGAAGGATATGAATCTTGACGAACTCAGCTATAACGGTTCATCCGGAGATTCATTGATCGAGGATATCTCCGCTGAAAACATAAATATCGATGTTTCATCAGGCGATACAAAAATAGTCAGATGTTCTGCTGACAGCTTCGATGTTGAATCTTCCTCCGGTGAAATATATATAACCGCCGAAAAGGCTGGCGAGATCAGCGCTGATTCCTCATCAGGAAATATCGAAATACGTGCAGACGAGAGTGATTCAGTCAATGCAGAGTCTTCAAGCGGTGATATAACGCTCAGATTCAGTAGTATGCCTTCTGAAACAAATGTTGATACGTCGTCAGGTGATGTAAAGGTCTATGTACCGGAAGATGCAGACTTCAGTGCGGAGATAGATACTTCATCAGGCGACTTCGATAATGATATTGCACTTAGCAAAAACGGCAGCAAATATGTTTCCGGCAACGGTACAAATAAACTTACCATCGAAACCTCCTCAGGTGATATCTGTATAACCAAATAAAAATAAATGCCTTCAGATAAACGGAGCAACTCCGTTTCTGAAGGCATTTTACATTTATTATTCCCTTGGCATTTTCTTTCGGATATCATTGAGCCGCTCAAGTGCATTTTCCAGCGTCTCATTCTTCTTTGCATAGTGAAGTCTGATATATCTGTTCTCAGGCTCCTTGAAGAAGCTTGAACCCGGAACCGCTCCTACGCCAACATACTCCGCCAGCTTTTCACAGAATACAAGATCGCTCTTGTAACCGAATTCAGAAATATCCAGCAATATATAGTATGCTCCCTCAGGAATCGTATGCTGTATCCCGATATCGTCAAGTCCCTTCAGGAACAGGTCACGCTTCTCGGTATACTTGTCCTGTAACCATTTATAATAATCGTCACCAAAACGAAGTCCTGTCACAGCAGCCTCCTGCAACGGAGCAGCAGCTCCGACTGTCAGGAAGTCATGTACCTTCTTCACCGTGTCAATTATATGCGGAGGAGCTATTACATAACCAAGTCTCCAGCCGGTTATAGAATAAGTCTTAGAGAGAGATGAGCAGGAAATAGTTCTCTCCCACATATCAGGCAGACTTGCAAAATAAATATGCTTATGTGGGGCATAAACGATGTGCTCATATACCTCGTCAGTTATAACGAATGTATCATACTTCTTTGCAAGATCAGCGATTATCTGCAATTCTTCAAGTGTGAAAACCTTTCCGCAGGGATTTGATGGGTTGCAAAGTATCAGTGCTTTCGGATGCTGCTTGAAAGCTGCTTCAAGCACATCAGGATCAAAGCTGAATGCGGGAGGTATCAGCGGTACATATATCGGCTCTGCTCCTGAAAGGATAGTGTCTGCACCGTAGTTCTCATAAAACGGCGAGAAAACTATGACTTTATCTCCAGGATTGGTGACGCTCATCATAGCCGCCATCATCGCCTCTGTGCTACCGCAGGTAACCACTATCTCTCCGTTCGGATCAATTTTTCTGCCCATAAGTCTGGACTGCTTCTCGGCAAGAGCTTCACGAAAATTCTGTGCGCCCCAGGTTATTGAATACTGGTGAAAGTCCTCTTTTGTGACCTGTGCAAGTCGATCAAGTATCTCCCTTGGAGGCTCAAAATCCGGAAAGCCCTGTGATAGATTGACTGCACCATATTTATTTGAAATTCTCGTCATACGCCTTATGACAGAATCAGTAAAAGTCGCTGTACGGTTTGAAAGTTCTGGCATAATAATTCTCCTTAAATGAAATGGGCGGAACGTATCCGCCCTTAAATTATATCATCATCAAATTGAATAGTCAATATTTCTTTCGTCGATAACTCTCTTTGACTTGTGCTCTGAACGTGTGTTCAGTCCACCGTCGGGGTGAACGACAACTCTTGCCGGCTTTACACCGATACGAGCCTTGAGTGCAGCGCTTACTTCTGCTGCAATTGTCTCATCATCCTTAGGATTATCTGCATTCTTCTCTATCTCAACAGCATACTTGCTTGTGAAATCCTTCTCGAAAATACGGATAAGATACTCGCCTGTTATGCCCTTATGCTCACGGATAACTGCTTCGATATCGCTTGGGAATACGTTAACAGCTGAAACGATAAACATATCGTCCTTTCTGCCGAGGATGTGTATCCTTCCGTGTGTACGTCCGCATTTGCACTTTGTAGTGTCGATACGGCCGATATCGCCTGTCTTGAATCTGATGAGCGGACGAGCGTGCTTGCGGAGAGTTGTGAAAACAAGCTCACCTGTCTGGCCGGGTTCAAGAACCTCACCTGTGTGTATATCAACTGTTTCAACGAGAATGTGATTCTCAGCGATATGGAGACCGTCATGGTATTCGCAGTGTGCAGCGCAGGCTCCGAAAATATCGGACAGGCCGTAGAAGTCGTATACCTCAGCACCCCAGAGATCTTCAATTGCCTTTCTTGTTGCATCGATAGATCCGCCAAGCTCACCTGCAACGATGATCTTCTTTATGTTGAGATCCTTCTTAGGATCAATGCCGGCCTTGAGTGCCTTTTCACCAAGCTGCCAAGCGTAGGAAGGTGATGTCCAGATTATTGTCGGCTGATATGTTTTAAGGATGAAGAGAAGTCTCTCACTTGGAAGAGTACCGCCCCAGATACATAATGCTCCAAGGTTCTGAGCACCGATTACGTCAGGACCGCCAACATAAAGTGAGAAGTTGAGTGCGTGAACGTAACGGTCATTCGGTCTCATTCCGACCTGCCAGAACCAGCGGCTCTCTGTATCCTGGAATTCATCAAAGTCCTTCTTTGTGAACGGGCTCATTGTCGGAACACCTGTTGAACCTGAAGATGTGGAAATGAAAACTACATCCTCCTCAGGTACAGCAGCCAGCTCACCGAGGAATGATCCTACGCCCTGAGTGTCACGCTGTGTTTTCTTGTTGATGAACGGGAACTTCTCAAGATCCTTGAGTGTCTTGATGTCCTCGGGCTTAACGCCTGCCTCATCAAATGAACGCTTGTAGTAAGGAGCGTTGTCGTAAGCGAATTTTACGATCTCCTTAAGATCCTCAAGCTGCTTCTTTTCAAGTTCCTCACGGGGCTGAGTTTCAAGCTTCTCATCCCAGAATTTACTGTTAATATCTCTGCTCATTGTATTTATCCTCCATATTCATATTTTGTATATCTGTTTGGTATGTTTATATTATACAGCCTTTTTCTGCATTTGTCCAATACCAAAGGATTATGATGAGTTATAAGCTATTCTTATAACTGAAAGGTCTTTTCAATATGCTCCCATTTCTTGTCACGGGATGCTGTTATTATCTGTATATCGTCATCTGTAAGATGTCTGAATCTTCCCTGCTTTTTCAGGTACGCTTCAACGCTGGTGAATTCCTTGGGATTGTGGTTGAGTCTGAACTCACCATCCTCATACTCTGCAAGATACCACAATCCGCAGTCAACGACTTCCTTAGCGATCTCAACTGTCTCATCCGGAGCAACTCCCCAGCCTGTCGGACATGGTGCGATAACATGGATGTATTTTGTGCCCTCTATCTTTGAGGCCTTCTGCACTTTTGCTATAAAGTCAGGCAGATATCCTACGCTTGCAGTTGCAGCATATGGGATATCATGTGCAGCGGCTATCTCGAACATATTCTTCTTAGGACGGATATTTCCATGAATATTTGCTCCTGCCGGAGTAGTAGTAGTCTTTGCACCGAATGGAGTAAGTCCGCTTTTCTGTATGCCTGTATTCATGTAGGCTTCGTTATCATAGCATATATAAATGATGTTGTCATTTCGGTCTATTGCACCGGAAAGTGCTTGTATACCGATATCTGCTGTACCGCCGTCACCGGCAAAGCCCACTGCTGTGAAATCTTTATAGCCTCTTGCGCGAAGACCTGCTTCAACTCCTGTCAGCATAGATGCTGTACCTGCAAAAGTCGATATAATAGAGTTATTGGAGAAGCAAAGCTGCGGGAAATTAAATCCGACTGCTGACATACAGCCTGCCGGCAGAACTGATACAGCATTCTGGCCGAGGACTTTCAGAGCAGCTCTTACAGCAAGGCTTCCTCCACAGCCAGCACAGGCCTTGTGTCCGTAGAAATATTCATCACGAGATATGCTCTCTGCTGTTTTATTAGCCAATGTCCTCGCCTCCTATTCCAATAAAGTTTACGCTTTCTGTTCCGTTCGCAATGTCTCTGTAGATCTTTTCGATATCAGATGCAGAAATATTGCGTCCTCCAAGTCCGCCAATGTAGTTATATCCGTTCACGTTTACGCCGGCCTTTTTGAGAGCAGAATTGACATTTGTGAAAACTGTTCCCTCATTGCCAAAGCTGATATCCTTTTCAAGCACTGCATATGCCTTCACATTTCTCAGAGAAGCAGCGATCTCCTCATTCGGGAAAGGTCTCATGTAGCGGATTCGTACAACGCCGCCCTTTATTCCCTGTTCTCTGAGCTTATCGGCAGTCTCTCTGCAAAGTCCGGCTATACTGCCAAGAGTTACGATAATATAATCAGCATCATCTGTACGGTAATTCTCAATAAGACCTGTATATTTTCTGCCGAAGATCTCAGCAAATTCCTTTTCAGTCTCAGTTATGACTTCCCTAGCTGCAAGAACTCCCTCATGTTCCTTGTACTTGAAGATGTAATTAGTATCAGGACCGGCAGAAAATGCCATATTTCTGGGATTCTCCAGATCAATGCGGTTCTCGGTCTCGTATGGCGGAAGGAATCTGTCAGCCTGCTCACGCTCCGGGATATCCACAGTCTCATATGTATGTGTGAGAACAAAACCGTCAAGATTGGCCATATATGGCGTTGATACCTTCTTGTTCTCAGCGATCTTATAGCTCATAAGCGCAAGATCCAGTGCTTCCTGTGCATTTTCTGCATATGCCTGGATCCCGCCGCTGTCAAGCTGTGAAAGACTATCACGCTGGTCGCCGTATATATTCCACGGAAGTGCTGTCGAACGGTCAGCGTTCATCATTACTATGGGGAATCGTCCGCCTGATGCATAGTATAGACATTCTGCCATATAAAGAAGTCCCTGGGAGGATGTGGCAGTAAATGCTCTTGCACCTGCCGCACTTGCTCCGATAGCACATGACATTGCTGAATGTTCGGATTCAACGTGAACATATTCTGCGCTGAGACTTCCGTCTTCTACCATTTCTGAAAGGCACTCCACAACTATAGTCTGGGGAGTTATAGGATAGGCCGAAATTACCTGCGGCCGTGCAAGACGGATGCCCTCGGCAAAGGCCTCGTTGCCTGATAAAAACTTTCTCATTTACGCTCTGCCTCCATTCCTATTGCTCCGATCCTGCATATCTTAGCACAGATACCGCAGCCCTTGCAGAAATCATAGTCGATTGCTGCTTTGTCGTCCTTTATGGAGATAACTCCGTCAGGACAGTAAAGGTAACACTGCTCGCAGCCCACACATTTTGCAGCGTCTATCACAGGTCTTATACTGCGCCAGCCGCTGTTCACAGTGGTCAGATAGCCGGCTTCAAATGATGTATTCTCCGGAACTTCATCAAATGTGAAGCTCTTTTTCTCACGCACGTAGGGTCTCATTCTGACACCTCCTGAACTGCTCTGAGAAGCGCATTGATGTTACGCTCCTGTATTTTCTGCGGCATATAACCTTTTATCGCTTCTACTGCATTGTCAGCTGAAACAACTCCGGAAATACCAACAAGTAAACCGAACATCACTGTATTCACTGTCGGCAGCCTGAATTCTGCTGATGTTTTCTCAGCGTCAAAGGTAAGCGTTCCTTCGATTGCGTTCTTTGAATTCACGATCACCTGTCCGTTCTCCTTGAGAAGATTTTGCAGCTCCGGAGTGTAAAGCGTATCGTCA
>JAAYBK010000063.1 GCA_012718885.1 Ruminococcus sp.
CAGAGAGCGTTTCGATGAGATACTTGAAAAGTGCGGTATTCCACGTCCCCAGGGACATACAGTAATGACTACCGAGGAGGCAGTTGCTGCTGCTGAAGACTTAGGCTATCCTGTGCTTCTCCGTCCTTCCTACGTTCTGGGCGGACAGAACATGATAATCGCTCACTCAAAGGCTGATGTCATCGAGTACATGGGCATCATAACCAGCCACATGATCGAGAATCCTGTTCTCATCGACAAGTACATGATGGGTACAGAGGTAGAGGTCGACGCTATATGCGACGGCGAGGACTTCCTTATTCCCGGCATCATGGAGCATATCGAGCGTGCGGGAGTACACTCCGGCGACTCCATATCCATATACCCTGCACAGCATCTTTCAGACCGCATAAAGCGTATCATCGTTGAGTACACAAGACTTCTTTCAAAGGAACTCAACGTTATCGGTCTGGTGAACATACAGTACGTTGTATACAATCATGAGGTATATGTTATCGAGGTAAATCCACGTTCTTCAAGAACTGTTCCGTATATCAGTAAGGTAACAGGAATACCTATGGTGGATATCGCCACAAAGATAATGTTCGGCGCTAAGCTCAGAGATATGGGCTACGAGAGCGGACTTTATCCTGCCGGAGACTATGTTGCGGTAAAGGTGCCGGTTTTCAGCTTTGAGAAGCTTACAGACGTTGACACTATGCTCGGACCTGAGATGAAGTCCACCGGCGAGTGCCTCGGTATCGGCAGAAATCTTGAGGACGCCCTGCTGAAGGGACTTATCGCTGCCGGCTTTGACCTCAAGCGTGAGGGCGGAGTGCTGATATCAGTCCGTGATACGGACAAGCAGGAGATACTTCCTATCGCAGATAAATTCGAGCGTATGGGCTTTGAGCTGTATGCCACATCCGGCACACAGTCCGTGCTCCACAGGAATATGATAGCTGCTCATCTTGTGCGTAAGATATCCGAAGGCGAACCCAATGCGGTAACGCTGCTGGAGAGCGGAAAGATCCATTACGTTATATCTACATCGGCAAAGGGCAGACTGCCTGAGCGTGACAGCGTAAAGATGCGCCGTAAGTCTATTGAACGCTCGATATGCAGCCTTACAGCGATAGATACTGCCAAGGCACTTGCAAAGGTGCTTGAATCGGGCAGGACTATCAATGATGTTGAATTGGTAGATATCACAAAAATATAACACATAATCTGTATAATCTGTGATAATTTACGTTATTTGCTTGACATCCCCAGTCTGAAATGATATAATTTTAATATGAAAATTATATTATAGGGGGTTCGTATGGCTTTAGTTAATTCAAAGTGTTACTATTGTAACAGACCTGTCCAGGTCGATAGTGAAAAGGATGCATGGATATGTCCTGAATGCGGAGAGCCTTTCATCGTTGAAAAGTCAATTCGCCTATCCAGAAACGAAAAGATCAAGCCCAGAAAAAGAGTGCTCGTTACCCCTGTAAGGGCGGTTAATTACGGCGCTGAGCCTGATAACATAAAGGAAACTCCAAAGGCAGAGGAGAAAAAGCCTGAGCCAGTGAAGGAAGCTCCTAAGGCAGAGGAGAAGAAGCCTGAGCCTGTAAAGGAAGCTCCCAAGGTTGAGGAGAAAAAGCCAGAGCCGGTGAAGGAAGCTCCCAAGGCAGAGGAGAAGAAGCCTGAGCCAGTGAAGGAAGCTCCTAAGGCAGAGGAGAAGAAGCCTGAGCCCGTAAAGGAAGCTCTAAAGGCTGAGGATAAGAAGCCTGAGCCTGTAAAGGAAGCTCCCAAGGCGGAGGAAAAGAAACCCGAGCCAGTGAAGGAAGCTCCTAAGGCTGAGGAAAAGAAGCCTGAGCCTGTAAAGGAAGCTCCCAAGACTGAGGAGAAGAAGCCTGAGCCAGTGAAGGAAGCTCCTAAGGCTGAGGAGAAGAAACATGTACATATCGCTCCGACAAAGCCGAGCATCGAGGTGGAAAACGGCGTTCTGATAAAGTATTCCGGAAATGCTGAGATGCTGGAATTACCTGCCAGCGTAAAAAAGATAGGCGATCATGCCTTTGAGGACTGCAAGAGCCTGACCAGCATAAAGCTGCCTGACGGACTTTATGAGATCGGCGGCTATGCGTTCAGAAACTGCTCCAGCCTCAAGAGCATAAGGATACCGGACAGCCTTTCAAAGATAGGTCCGTGGGCATTCAGAGGCTGCGAGTCATTGGAGTCAATATCACTGCCTAATAATATCAGTGTCATCTCTGACTGCGTTTTTGCAGAGTGTTTCAGCCTCAAGAATATAGATATGTCAAACAAGGTTGCAGACGTAGGTGCGTTTGCATTCAACGGCTGCAAGAGCCTTGAATCGATATGGCTGCCGAATACCATACAGCAGATCGGCAAGTATGCATTTTCCGGCTGTGAAAGCCTTACTAAGGTGGAGATTCCTGACGGAGTGTCCGCTATTACAGACAGGACCTTTGCCGGATGTACTAATCTTTCAGAGGTAACTCTGCCAAACACGCTGAAGGTGATAGGACCGTTTGCGTTCGCAGACTGCGTTTCACTTAAGCAAATCGAGATACCTTATTCCGTTACATCTGTTGACGGCTTCAGAGGCTGCACATCACTGAGAATGATCGAGCTCCCGGCAAGCACCACTTTTGTGGGAGACTTCAGCGGCTGTACAAATCTTGAACAGATCAAGATACCCACATCTGTAGGAAAGATCGACAATGTTTTCAGCGACTGTCCGAATCTTATGAATATCTCGTGGATGTACCTTAAGGATAATCTCAGTAAGTTCCCTGCATACCAGGAAAAGGTGGTTTCCCAGCGAAAGGCAGAGGGAAAATGCCAGTACTGCGGCGGAGATTTCAAGCTTATCGGCAAGGCCTGCAGAGTCTGCGGAAAGAAAAAAGATTATTGATAAAAAAGAGCTGCCGTCTCTGGCAGCTCTTTCTGTGCGAAAAGGAGAAAATATGAAAAGCAACCGACTTGCAGCGATCATTGCTGCGGCAGTTATGTCAGCTTCCCTTGCAGCTTGCGGAGGGAAAAAATCATCCGGGGACAGTTCGTCAGGGGGGGAGACTTCTACCGCCGATGTGACTGCTCAGACAGAGGAGACATCCGCAGAAGTGACTACCTCCGAGAAGGAGACTACTGTCACAACGACTGCGGAAAAGACTTCGGAGACTACTACAGAAGGTACAACAAAGCCTGCTGATGAAAAAAATGACGAGGGCGGATATGCTGACAGTACCGCTCTGGCTCAGGATTTTTACAAGGCCTACCTGGGACATAATGCCGAGGCGGTATACGCTATGTTCGATCCGGAGGAAATGGAAAAGTACAGCACCATGATAAAGGATGAGCTTGATGGCAAGGATCCTGCGGTGTTATTCAGCAAAAAGGCTATAGTTGATGCGATCGATAAGTCAATGACATCGGTGGGAGAGATAATGGATGCCTACAGCGATTCCGGACAGGACACCTGGACGGTGGAGGTAACTGCTGATGACCTTGAAGCTGTGGAGCAGGATCAGCTGGATGATTTCAATGCCGATCTTGGCACATCCTACAGTGAGGCAAAGGTCATAAACTATGTGTTCTATAAGGATGATTCCAACGGCCAGTCATTTACCGGAAATGCCAGCGCATTCCTGAAAAAGAACGGAAAATGGTATCTCTCTTATTCAAGCCTCATGCAAAGTGAACTGATAAATCATCTTGATCTATAAAAAATCGAGTGTGTGATGATATGTCACACACTCGATTTATTTTTTAGAATTGCCTGTCGTACCGGAATTTTTCGATCAGGAAGGTTATCGTGGAGGCTATCAGCGATATTATCAGGAACAGCATACACAAGCTGTATCCGAACCGGAAATCAATATCCAGTAAGCTTTCGATACTGAACCCGCTTGCCCCGTCCACTTCCAGATACTTCTCATTGAAGGTGGATTTGAAGCGCGTCAGAAGGATTATTCCTGCAAAGCCCAGGACTGCTGAAACAGCCGGGAGCCAGTCATATTTCGTTACAAAGAGTACAGCACATCCAACTATGCAGCATATCACAACACCTATCAGTCGCTTATCGGGATCTTCCTTGCTGACATCTCTGCTGCCCTTGTCATCACTGTCGGAGCTGTAATCGCTGTCGTCATCGTCATAGCTGCTGCTGTTGTTCCAGCCGCTGCTGACCTTGGCGTTATCCTCGTCGATAGTTGACGGGAAGATGAAATTGTAGCCCTTGTACGTGACCTCAAAGCTATATTCATCATTAGTTTCATTGAAGGAATTGAGCGCATCGCTTGCGTCACAGGAAATAGTGACAAATGGGAAAACAAAGCAGAGTATAGCTATCAGGAATGCTATTTTTGCTACCAGTCTTGCCGGGATCGCTTTCAGCTTATCAACTATGCCTGCTATACCGGAATTGCCGCCGGACGTTGTCATTGAGATAGAGCTCCTCATGGGAGACTGTGGCGGGATAGAGCAGCTGCACTCCGGACACATTGATGAGCCGTTGGGTATATCTTTGCCGCAGAATGGACATATCATAATCAGTACCTCCTTGGTGTGATCTGTGTTATAATACTTAATTGTATCATGATTTTGTCGCTTTTTCAACTGATTTGGATAGATTTGTAAGAAAAATGTATAAACGAGACAATAAGATGTGCGAATTGCACAAAGGATTGCCGGATGTCATTCCAGCAGCCCTTTGAAGCCTTCTTCCTTGAATTTCTGTTTATAGTATACCAGCTCATCCTGTATTATGTCATCGATCACTCTCATTCCAAGGAGCTCCACCGGAGCCTTATCGTCAGTCAGGATGCGCTTTCCTGAGTCATAAGGGATAAGCTGAGCACTGACGGTTGACATAAGAGCCTTCAGCCGGGTGTTGGTGAGATCACCGGAGTTGCTGACGAGAACCTCCTTTATGCTGCTGTTGTCGGAGGCGAACAGCTCACGGTTGGTCGCACCGTTTACGTCCACGGTATATACATTGTCGAACACACTGGAGATCGTATCTGCAAGCCAGCTGTTGATGCCGTCTGCACTGTCCGAGCGCATATTCATATTCACCACCATAACACCGTTGTCGTTCAGGTGTGACTTCACCAGCCGGAAGAATTCAACAGAGGACATCTGAAAGGGGATAGTGATATCCTGATATGCGTCTACCATTATCACATCGTATTTCTTGTCGCAGACATTGAGGAAAGCCCGGCCGTCATAGGTAGTGACCTTTACCTCTTCCGGCAGGTCGAAATACTTCTTTGCCAGGTCGGTTATACGGTCATCGATCTCAACTCCCTCCGCAGAAACATCGGGGAGGTAGTTCAGACATTGCTTGGCGTAGGTACCTGTGCCCATTCCCAGAATGAGTATATCCTTCTTGTCGGCAGTCTTTCCTGTCATCAGCGGAGCAGCCATTGCGTAGTCGTAGTACATACCTGAGAGTTCGCCGCTTTTGACATAGACGGACTGAACGCCGAAGAGCACGTTTGTGGAAAGAGAGGCGGTGTCGCCGTCATCCGTGACCTGGAGGTAGTTGTAGACGGATTCCCCCTCGTAGACAAGATGCTTCTCCCAGAAGGCAAAGCCGATCATGTTTGAGAGTATGCAGCAGCATATGAACAGTGCTGATGCGACTCCGCAGCGTATGGGGCTGCGCTTGTTTGCTATGAAGTAGGCCAGTCCAAGTATCAGGAGTATGCCGGAGAATATGAGGAAGGTGGCGGCGGTTCCTACGGCAGGGATAGATATGAAGGTGGGGATGAAGGTGCCGATGATGCTGCCGATCGTATTGAAGGCGCCGAGAGTGCCCACGGTCTTTCCGCTGTCGTCAAGACTGTCAACGGTATACTTCACCAGCGAGGGTGTTACTGTTCCCAGCAGGAAAAGGGGATACACGAACACCACCATACAGGTGATAAAGGCTGCCCAGATAAGAAAATTGGTGTTCACCGTGACTACCAGCAGGGCAGAAATGCCCAGTATCACAAACTTTCCGAAGAATGGTATAGCAGCTATCCATACTGCGGCAACAAGTATCCTCCGGTAGAGCCTGTCAGGGTCAGGATCCTTGTCCGCACTTTTTCCGCCGTAGATATTGCCCAGCGCCATGGCGATCATAATAGTGCCGATGATGATAGTCCAGACAATCTGTGAGGAGCTGAAATATGGGGCCAGGAGCCTGCTTGCGCCCAGCTCAACTGCCATTACGGACATTCCCGAGAAGAATTCCGTGAGGTAGAGATACCATTTTTTATTCATCAGTCTGCCGGATTTCTGTTCGGCAGGTCTTGTTTTTTCTGTGGACATAGTTTCCTCCGTTTTTATGGATTTTGTTTTGTCGGGGATACTTACAGTGTCATAAGGCCGGAGCGGGCTCATGTGCGGGACATCAAGCCGTTTTCGGCGAATCAATATCAACATTATACCATTTCCGGCCGGATTTGTAAAGCAGAAAGAACCGGCAGCGGTGGCTGCCGGTTCTCCCTTATCTGAAAAGGTGTGTGTTTATGGCATCGTCTGTGTGCGGCAGATGAGCCATGCAATAACGTCTGGAGGTATAGTAGACGTTGAAGCGGTAGGGTGTTATATATATCAAGCTCCTGTTAGTCGGCCCCTCTTTTTCCGGAAAGCTTATTAGCCTCCCAGAGGAGCTTTCTTTCTCTTGCTGTGATTATATTATAGCCTATATCTTGGAAAAATACAATAACAGGGCAATATCAGTTGTGATACATTTTGGATTATTTTTATTTACGGAAATGCTATAACCGGTTACATAAAATTGACAAGAATGAAAATACTATTTCAGATGCCGGAAAATGTGACTGAGGGCAGGGGATATGTTAAATTTTTCATTGTTGCATTTCCCGGATTCCTGCATAGAATAGTATAAGCAGCGTGAAGATGTTTGCCGCCGGGAAGTGGGAGCTTCCCCATGAACAGCCTCCCGGCAATGGCATACCGACAGTGGTAGAGGCAGTCCTGCCGCTTCATCGGAGGGCTGCTTTGATATAGAAAGACCGCTGCGGCCTTATTGAGGCTGCGGCGGTCGTTTTATCTGGTATAGTGAAAATGCCGTATGGCGCAAAGTAACCGGACGGCTTGCCGGCAGAAGAACAATGTCCTTACTTCTCTGTAGAAACATTAAGATCCACACCGTTGCACGAAACCGTGATACGGCCGTTGTAGCAGGTGGCATAGGTCTTTATATTCAGCTCCTGCAAAGCCTTTTCGGTCTTTGAAGAAAACTCGTCTGCTGAAGTACACACAATAGCACAGTCGGGTTTTATGTTCTGAAGGAACTCCTTGAAATTGTCCAGCTTTCGGCCGTGGTAAGGCACCTTCAGGAGATTGCATTTGCCGGTATCCATGATCTCATCCAGTCTCTGCTCCATAGCGTCTCCGGTGAACAGGAAGGATATATCATGGTAGCACATTTTAGTGACAAGAGAGAAATCGTTGTCGTTATCCTCTCCGTAGTAGGTCTCCTTTGGTGCATAAACGGTATATGAAGCGCCGTCAAGGTCGAATGAAAGGTCACTTGTCAGACGCTGGGGAGTGATATTCTTTCCGGCCAGAGCCTTCTCGTACTTCTCTGTTTCCTCGCTTATCTCTTCGTAATCAGGGGCGAGGACGTTCTTTACGTCAAGACTTTTTATGACCTTTGAAGCACCGCCAACATGATCCTTGTCGTAATGGGTAACGATGAGGTAATCCACCGTCGACACACCTTTTTCTTCAAGGAACTGGACTATCTCCTTGCCGTCGCCTTTTTCACCGCAGTCAATGATGACGTTACTGTTCTCGGTGGATATCAGTATACTGTCGGCCTTGCCCACATCAAAGAAGGTGACGTTCATTTCGGGGTAGGTCACTGAGCTTTCGCTTGTTTTGTTTCCGCAGGAGAACAGGGCTGTTCCCATAAACATAACAGCGGAAAGGATCGTAGTAAATCTGCGTGGAAAGGACATACTTCAAGCCTCCTTCCGGATATAATATTCTATTATATTATACCAGTTATACCTTAAAATAGTCTTAATAGGTAGTAGAATAATAGAGCTTTGCAAGGAGGTCGCCGTTCATGCCGTCAATGACTCTGAAGCCGTCGCCCTCGATGCCGACGATGCAGGCTGAACATTCGCTGTTGCTGGTATTTCCGTCGGAATTCTTGTAGTCTATGGAATACTTTACCTCATAGCCGGATGTTACCTTGATATCTGTATATCCGGTCTGGTAGTAATCGTTGAGGTAGCTTGCAGCGGCGACATAGTTATCAGGGGACATATCTGCCGAGGAGATTATGCCCTTATAATCCGGCGCATCTCCATACGCTGAAAACTGGGAGCTGATCTTTGTCTCATAACCGGCCTTTGCCTCATCATACCTGTTGTCAGCCTTGAGTTTATCGATAACAGCTTTTGGCACGGAGTATTCCATTACCTTTTCCGCATTCTTGTCGGTATAAAAGGCTGTCATATAGATATTGAAAACGTTCTCGTAGCTGCTGGCGTCGATATTTTCCGAGCCGGAAGCTGACCTTGAAGCAGGTGCGGATGAGCTGCTCTTTGAACTTGAGCACGAAGCAAGTGTTACTGCCATAGCGGAAGCTGATAAAAGGCAGATAATCTTATTTTTCATATGGACCCTCCTATTAATACATGAGCCTGATCTTCAGACCAGATACATATCAATTATATCATTTTGATTCATTGATGTCAATAAAAATGGGATATTGCAGAGGGGAGGAAAGTTTACATTTCCGGCCGGATCCGGATACAAAAAGATCTGCCACTGTCAGAAAACAGTGAGCAGATCGTTATCAGTTTATAATGTCCGAAAGGACGTTTCTCAGCAGGGAAAGATCTCCCTGAGCAGCTTTTATAGAAGCGATATTCAGCATATCTGTATCACATAGGGTGAAGTCGATATCGTGACCGGTATTCCTGACCAGCAGTGTTACAAAAAGACGGAGTGTGCGCCCGTTGCCCTCACGGAACGGGTGAAGCATATTCAGCTCGTGATACAGGTCGGTCAGTTCATCTATGAATCCATCATATGACAGATCCTTCAGGTAATTCATAGCTTTCAGTCTGCTGAATTTCAAATTGCCGATGCGTTCAAGCTCGGTATGATCGCAGAATACGGTGCCTTTTTTTGAAATGTTGATATTACGCAGAGAACCTGCCCAATCATAGAGATCACCAAAAAGAAAGCCGTGCAGAGATATGTAGAATCCGAAATCAACATTGACGAATCCGGTCTCCTTTTCGGCTTGTATTGCACGAAGAAGGGTTATCTGTTTTTCAACAGCATCAAGCTCTGCCTGATCGTGTATATCCAGTTTGTTTATGAGGACAGTTGTACCGGGGTAGCAATTCCACTGACAGCCCTCGATCTTATAGACTGCCATTACTTGTTCCTGACATCCCTGACGATCTTTTCCTTGAACTGGCTGAAGGTCATTTCGCCGCTCAGACATTTTTTTACGTTGCTGATCTCTTTTTCAGAGAAGCGGAAGCCTTCCATACGGATAGAAGCAAGCTGATTCCGGAGTGCCTTTTCTGTTGATACATTCTGCATTCTATCAACTCCTTTCTCAGCTATTATACTCTATGGTACGCAGTTTGTCAAGTCGTTCTCATTTCTGTCCGGTGAAATCGATAATGCCGGAGAGCAGTGTGAATGCCACCTTGCTCTGGTAGTCATCTGTGTTCAGCAGTGCGGCCTCTTCCGGATTGGAAAGGAACCCGCATTCCGCCATTACCGTGGGGTTCTTGCTGTAGTAGCACAGGAACAGCTCCTTGCCGCACTGCTTTATCTCTCTTGTGTTGTCCGGCTGGAGGTACTCCACGAACCGCTTCTGTAAAGCTCTGGCCAGGCTCTCGCTTTTCTTGTTTGAGGAGGAGTAGAACATCTGGGCGCCGCTGTAGCGGCTGTCATTGAACTGGTTCTGGTGGATGGATACGCATACTGCATTGTCACGGCTGTTGAATATGTCAAGCCTGTTGTCCATGTCGCTGCTCTTCTGAGCGGCAAGACCTTCAATGCCGTCATCGTGGATGGAGATATCCTCGTCACGGGTCACGAGCACCTCATATCCGCTCATCTCCAGCATATCCCTCAGCTTCAGCAGGATGTTCAGGTTTATCCCCTTCTCCGGGACGCCCTCTGCTGAGGAGCAGCCACCGTCTGCCCCGCCATGCGGCGGCTCATCTTAAACATAGTCGCAGCACCGTGATATCTGATAGTTTTATCCACTGATTCTGCATTTTGTTGGTTGACTTTGACTGCTGCGGAACATTATAATAAGGATAGTTCAATGCTATATACAGGCAAGAATGCCCGGACGGGAAGAGCTCGTCCGCCAATTGATACTAAGGGGGTATTAAATGAAAAAGCGTATATTGAACAAACTCATTTCTGTCTGCTCTGCCGCCGCAGTGGTGTGCAGCCTTGGCTATGTGCCGCCGGCGCAGCAGGCCATTGCAGCAGACGGAGCCGACATCGTGGACTTTTCACTGGCAGATGTGAAAATGACGGATGATTACTGCGCTAACGCATTCAGCAAGGAAATGGATTATCTTCTGTCATTTGACACAGAAAAGCTCCTTGCCGGATTCAGGGAGAATGCAGGACTCAGCACCAACGGTGCCACCCGCTACGGCGGCTGGGAGAATACCAATATCGCCGGACACTGCGTAGGACACTACCTTACGGCGATCGCTCAGGCCTATCTGGATCCTTCCATTACTGCTGACCAGAAAAGCGCACTGAACAAGCGGATCACAACACTTATCGACGGCATGAAGCAGTGCCAGGATCATCCAAGGGGAAAGACCGGCTTCCTGTGGGCAGCTCCTGTTCCCTCCGACGGAAATGTTGAGCGTCAGTTCGACCGTGTAGAGGTGGGCAAGGCAAATATTTTCGATGACGCATGGGTTCCGTGGTATACCATGCACAAGCTGATAGCAGGACTTGTGGATGTATATAAGGCCACAGGCTATGCTTCGGCGAAAACTGTGGCTTCAAATCTGGGCGACTGGGTATACAACAGAGCAAGCAAGTGGAGCTCGCAGACAAGAAATACTGTCCTTTCCATAGAGTACGGCGGAATGAACGACTGCCTGTACGACCTCTATGCCGTCACCGGAAAGGATTCACACGCAGCTGCCGCTCATATATTTGATGAGGACGCTCTTTTCCAGAAAGTAGCTCAGGGCGGCCGTGATGTACTTAACAACCGTCATGCAAATACGACTATCCCCAAGTTCATAGGCGCTCTGAAGCGCTACATTGTTCTTGACGGAAAGACTGTCAATGGCCAGAAGGTGGACGCTTCTGCATATCTGAGATACGCCGAGGCCTTCTGGGATATGGTAACGACTCATCATACCTACATTACCGGCGGAAACAGCGAATGGGAGCACTTCGGCAAGGACGATATCCTTGACGGCGAAAGGACAAACTGCAACTGCGAGACCTGCAACTCCTACAATATGCTCAAGCTCTCACGAGAACTCTTCAAAATAACCCATGACAGCAAGTATATGGATTTCTATGAGAACACCTACTATAACTCCATACTCTCCTCACAGAATCCCGAGACCGGTATGACCACCTATTTCCAGCCTATGGCAACAGGCTATTTTAAGGTATACAGCACACGCTGGGACAAGTTCTGGTGCTGTACCGGAAGCGGTATGGAGAGCTTCACTAAGCTTGGCGACACAATATATATGCACGACAACGATTCGCTGTACGTCAATTTCTATCAGAGCTCTGTGCTCAACTGGGAGGAAAAGGGCGTTACCATAACCCAGGAGAGCACCGTTCCTGATGACGTATCAGTAAAGTTCACTGTTAAGGGCAGTGCTCCGCTGGATCTTCGCTTCCGTATCCCTGACTGGATAGACGGAAATATGAACATAGCCGTAAACGGTTCAAAGTACAGCTACAAAACAGTGAACGGCTATGCGGATGTTTCCGGTGATTTCTCTGACGGCGATGTGATAGAGCTGACCGTTCCCTCAAAGGTCAGAGCATATCCGCTGCCGGACGCTCCGGATGTTTACGGCTTCAGATTCGGCCCTCTGGTACTCAGCGCCGAGCTGGGCAAGGAGGATATGAAGACCGACAGCACCGGAATGTGGGTAACTATCCCAAAGGAGAAAAAGGTGGCCAGCGAGACCATAAAGCTCAGCAAAACAGGACAGTCAGTGACCTCCTTCATGTCAGAGATCGATGAGCATCTCGTCCGTGAAAAGGGCACTATGAAATTCACCCTCAAGGACACAGATACCACCCTCACATTTACCCCTCACTACAAGCAGTACCAGCAGCGCTACGGCATCTACTGGAAGTTCGTTCCCAACGGCACCGTCATCGAGGAGAAGCTACCCCGTGCAAAAACCACTGTCACAGATACGGTGCAGCCGGGATACGGTCAGTACGAAAGCGATAACCTTCACGGCATGGTGGAGAATTATTCCGCAGGCGTTACCAATGACAGCACCTACCGCTATGTTAAGAACGGCGGCTGGTTCACATACAGAATGGCTGTGGACGACACTGCACCTTTGCTCAGGCTCCATGTAAAGCTCCGTAAGGCAGACAACGGAAAGAGCCTGCGTGTAAGAGTGGGCGATTCAGTCCTCTGGGCCGGAAAGCTGGACTATTCCGGCGGCGACGACGTTTACGACCTGCTGCTCACGATCCCACAGGATGTTCGAGAGCGCTGCATATACAGCCTTACTGCTGACGGCAAGGAGCACAGCGTCCTGGATGTGACATTCTCCTCCGATGAAGACGGAGAGGAGTCTGCAAAGGTCTGCGATTTCATATATATGGAGGCTGTCCGCCCAGTCTATGAATACGACAGCAGCATAGCTTACTATGTTGACTGCGGCGATCACAATTCCGGCACAGTTACCGGCCGTGACAAGCTGGGTATGTACAACTGCGTCACCGAACAGCTCTATGGTGCCGATGAAGTGAGCGGAAAGAAATGGGGACTTATCGATGATCCCACCGATCAGTACAACGGCTCCTCAAAGAGCGGCGGACTTTATACTGCAAATACCTGGTGCGATGAGGCAAATACTGCTGATGGTGCAGACAAGTCATCCAGCTTCCGCTACACCAAGAACCAGTATGAAAACGATATTGCCCGTCACCTGGATTACAGTTTTGAGCTGCCGGACGGCACCTACTCAGTGGAGATGTGCTTCTGCGATCCCTGGGGCTGCTCAAAGTCTCCTACAGTATATGCTAACTACGGCAGAGCCGGGGAGAGCATTATTGCACAGAATGCTCCCACGGACAGGACTGCTGTAAAGGGAACTGCAAAGGCAGTCGGCGGAGAGCTGACAATTAACCTCCGCTCAGAGGATAAGGCTATAAACCTCTGCTATATCATCATCAGACCTGTTGAGACGGAAAGTGCATCTGTTATCGGTAAAAAGGGTGACCTGAACCTGGACGGCAAAATAGGCGTTGCTGACCTGGTGCTGATGAGAAAGCATATCCTCGGCAGCGGCACTCTTACCGGCGAACAGGCCTATGCAGCTGATATTGTCTCTGACGCTATGATCGACGGCTTCGATATGGCAGCACTCAGGGATATGATACTTTAAGCTAAAAAATGTAAGCGGCAGTGCCGGAAGGCTCTGCCGCTTTGGTATTCTGTGAAACAGGATATCATCCTTTTGCTGGATTTGCAGGGTGCTGTAACAGGAGTGTTGCCATAAGCCGGCATATCTGCCGCTTGTTCAAAGCTTCCAGCGGATATGTACTTCACGCAGGCCGTTTTCATCTGCCATTCCGATCTCAACACAGTCGATGAACTCATCGGCGACAGTGCGGTCGAGCTTGTCAAAGCGGATGTACTGCTCAATTGCAGCGCTCTGCTTGCCGGAAAAGGCTTGGCTGCGGCAGTTCTCAGCCTGACGGGAGGTATCAGCTATCAGTCCGGATAGCCTCTGTTCCTCCCGACTGAGATTCTGGCGGAACAGCAGATAGTCCTCGGCGGAAAGCGTTCCGTCCAGCTTATCCTTGTACATCCTCACAAGCCGCTCCCTGGCGGAGCTCTGCTTTGCCCGGAGGACTGACAGCTTCTTTTCAAGCTCGTTCAGCCGGCTGCTGCTGATATAATCTATGCGTATCATCTCCTGCCGGCAGTATTTTCCTACGATCTCATTCAGTTCACTTAGGATACTTTGCTCCAGCATCAGACCGCTTATGCCGGACTTGTTCGGGCAGTCCATAGCACCGTTCTTATGGGAGGCACATTGGAGACTGTAGTATCTTATTGTATGGGCTTTGTTGTAGTACACATTGCGCTTCATCGGCCTTCCGCAGACAGCGCATCTCACCTTTCCGGATAGTGGGGACAGCTCATCGGAGGCCTTCCCCACACGGGAATGGCTGAGGAGCCGTTCCTGTGTGCGCTGCCAGGTATCCGCATCTATCAGGGCATCATGTGCGCCGGGTATCCTGATCCATTCATCCTGTCCAACCTTTTTCCGCTTCTTGTTTTTATAGCTGATATGGTGGGATTTGCCCTGTACGAGTGTTCCGGTGTACATTTCGTTGGCAAGTATCCTTGCGATGGTGGATTGTGTCCAGAGCCCTTCCGGGTTTCCGGATTCAGCGTTGCTGTTGGCGTATTTTGAGCCGTTCTGCCGTTTATATGCAGAAGGACTTGGGATGGACTGAGCATTCAGCTCCTGCACTATACCCCTGTACCCCATTCCGCTCACATACATTGCGAATATGCTCCTCACCACTGAGGCTGCCTCCTCGTCTATGATGAGGCGGTGTTTGTCCTCCGGGGATATGTTGTAGCCGTATGGCGCAAAGGAGCCGATGAACTGCCCCTGCTCACGCTTATATGCAAGGGTACGGCGTATTTTTGAGGATATGTCCCTGACGTACATCTCGTTGTAGGCACTGGCAAAAAGCCTCATGGTGCAATAGCTTTCGCTTTCGGAATCAGCGTTGTCGGCGATGCCTATGAATCGCACTCCCCATTCAAGGAAGCGGCCGTTGATGTACTGCTCGATGACGACTGTGTCTCTTGAGAATCGGGACTGATCCTTGCAGAGGACGATATTGATATTCCCTTTCTCGCAGTCCTTCAGCAGCCTTCTGAACTCCGGGCGGCTGCTGTCTGTACCGCTGGCGCCGTCGTCGGCGTATATATCGTATATCTCCCAGTCACGCTCCCGGCAATAATCCCTGAGCATGGATTTCTGATTCTGTATGCTCTGACTGTCGCTGCCGGAGGAGCGGTACCTGTCCTCGACTGACAGCCGGCAGTATATACCGACTTTTGGTATCGTCCTCACCTCTGTGTGCTGTTTTCAGTCTGTCTGAGCTTCTGGTTTATCAGCTTATCCATTTTCTCCGTTACTGCTCTTTGAAGCTGTTCGACACCGTAGGAAACAAAGCTGCTCCTGATAAGTATTTTCTGTTTCATGCACTTTCACTCCTTCCGTTCTGATTCTATTCTCAGAAGCCGGAGATTATGCCAGGCCAGTCTCCGGTATTGCTGCAAAGGATTCGATGCAGCCGGTAACAGCCGTCCTTTATGAGAACGGCAGACAGATCAGCAATGTCCTGACATACAGCATACAGTCATATGCCTATAGCAAGCTCAGCAAGAGCACCACATCTCCTGAGCTCTGCAATATAATAAAGGCAATGATGGTTTATTATAATTCAGCAAAGAATTATTTTGTTTGATGTGGACTAAAACATATAAAAAAATGGTATCACTTTAAGTGATACCATTTATATTTAAAAATCCCTATTATTATGTTTTGTCAGCTGATCAGTTATCAAGAAGCAGTGTGCGCTGTACCTTTAGAGCGTCCATAGGAGTGATACCGTCGCCGGTATTATGGATATCGGCATTGAACTCACCTCTTGAGTTTAGCTGATACTTGTCTGGGTTGGAGAGAGACTGCATTATGAGAACAGCGTCGTTCATCTTGAGGATACCGTCGTCGGAAGCGTCACCTGTACGTTCTGTTGGAAGAGGAGTATATACGTGTGCAGGTGTTTTAGTGCCGTCTGCTCCCTCAGGGATAGCGTGCATAAGTTCTTCAGCAAAACCAAAGAGACTGTGATTGTAATTATCGTTGAACCGGTCGATCGTGCCGTATTTTGAAACGTATATGCCTGCGAAGAGCGCATCTGAGCTGTCGCATGAAAGTCCGTTGTTGTTGCAGTCAAAGTGCTTTGAAAGGAATTCTATATCTGGCTCCCAGTCGAAGAAGTCCATATTACTGAAACATCTTTTAATATAGTTAGAGAAGCTGTCGTCAATAGGTCTGTATGTTTTTTCACGGTTATAAAGGATACCTAAAATAGTAAGATCCATTTCGTCAAGATCTCCGTCGCCGTCCATGTCAGGTTCAGCTATCTCTCCGTTTTGAATTGCCTGTTCGTACATAGCATAGGTGTATTTCAGATAATTTGGATTAGGACTGTGCCAGCTAAGGATATCACAGTAATCATTGTAATCGACCAGGCCTGCTTCTATAGCGAGAACCCTTGCTTCGCCCAAGTATTTATATGGGTATCCGTTTATGCCTGACATATGCTCTATCATTTCATTTGTGAAATCGTCAGTAAATCCTAATGAGGTCACTCTGCTATGGAAGTAATCATAGCAGAACTGCGGATCGAGCCATTCCTCTGAAAAATCATAGTTTTTCATAAAGTATCTTATCATATATGTTCCAATTGGACTTATGGGAGCATCGATAAATGGATGTTCTACAGCGTATTCAGCACAGTTTCTGATAGTTGTTTCGTCAAGCGGGATCTCATGGATATACTCATTCAGCGGTATCGATACTCCATCGGCAGGTTCTTTGCCAAGAAGATCATCATAGTAATGCAGACTCATCCAACCTGGATTTTTATAATATACATTATCGTAATTATCCAGAACAGCAGTATATGATGCTTTAACAATACCGCCCCATGAGCCGACATAATCTGAGAATATCCAGAAATCAAAGCAATCCTTTATATCTGTGATACCGTCTTCATTGAAATCGAAACTTACATTGTTTTCCTTGTCATATTTTTCTGCATAGTCGAATCCAAGTGTGCCGGGACGGCAATATGAAGCCATATACCAGCTATCGGATGTTATGCTGCCGTCGAGGGCACGGAAGTTGTTTATGTCATAGTCTGATGGTATTATTCCGTTAATGTTGTAATAGTAATTAAAAAAAGTCCATTCATTATATGTGACGACCTTTTCATCAGGAGAGATTAGTTCTCCGTTTTCATCGAAGTGTTCTCTGCCGATAATATTGATTCTTTCTTCTCTTGTAAAGTGTTTGGCTATATTTCCGTTGTCATCATTGGCAGCTTTACGATCCAGATTATTACAGAAGTATGCTGCAAAGCAATCACGGATATCAAACTTTCCGTCTCCGTTCAGGTCAGTCCTGAGTTCGCCGGAATCAAATTTTTCGAAATACTCCATATTGTCGGCGGCCGCATACTTATCCTCTCCATAGCGGACGATAGGCGAAGTGCTTACAGGAGCTGTATTTGTGATTGTAGATGCCGCGGCTAAAGCTGCTAAGTATTTTTTTATCATGTTTTTTCCCTCCTCCAGGGTGATAGGTTCATATGTGTATCCGTCGTTTGTGTAAGTGGGCGGAGTTGTGGCAGTTGTGACTGCCGGTACTGAGTCCGGAGCGTATACCTCAGTAGTAACTTTAAGATTGCTGTGAGAAGCAGGTGCTGCGGTAGTTACTGTGGGCGGGGTGTATGTTGGATATATCTTTGTTGTGACTGCTGCGCCCGAGGATGATTTTGCTCCGGCTGTAGAAGTGATTGTGACGCTGCTTTCGGCGGCAGATGTTGTTGTGTCAGCTTCTGGAGCTTCAGCGGCAGTTGTGGTTGTTTTGATGACTTGTTCATCATTTGCAGAGGCTGTATTCTTGTTTGCGGCAGATGTATCTTCTGAAGCAATGATATTGCTGGGCTCCTCAAAGTCCTTGGAAGAAACATTCCTGAGGACACCGCCGTTCCATAGTGCAAAGGCGGCAGCAGTTGCTGTGCAGGCACCGGCGGCTGCGGCAGTTATCTTTTTTATACGGATACTGCGAGCCTTTTTTTCAGCTATTATCTGGTCGCCGCGTCTTTTGACGATCTCGGCCATTTCTTTATAATCCATAATATACCGCACCCTCCTTTGCCAGCTCTTTTTTCAGGATCTGCTTTGCCCTGTACAGCAGGTCACGAACCTGTTTGTTGGACTTGTTCATTATCTTTGCGGCTTCGTCATTTGTGAAGTTTTCAAAGAATACCAGGCATATGGCCTGACTGTATTCGGGCTTCAGATTTGAGACTATCCTGCGGAGGTCGGCCCGCATCTCGTCTCTGTCGACCTTTTTTTCTATATCATTCCCGTCGGAAATGTAATATGCATCTTCGAGAGGAGTACAGGATAACTTCGAGAGCTTCCGTACCGTATCGTAGGCCTTGTTTCGTCCTATCGTATATAGCCAGGTCTTGAATGCGCCGCTGCCCTTGAAACGGGGCTTATCGACATAGAGCTTGACAAATGTATCAATGGCAGCCTCTTCGGCAAGCTGCATATCTCTGGTTATACTGTAAAGGTAATAAACGAGACCGTCTTTGTATTCTTTTATTATCTCATCGATAGCATCTTTATCTCCCGACAGGAAACGGCTGTAGCTACTTGAACCGTTATCCATGCTGTTCCTCCTTTCGGCAGGAAATATTTCCTTTTGTTACTTATACGAAAAAACTCGTACTGTTGTCGCAGCAAAAATAAAAATTTTCTGAAAATTTTTCCAGGGACGTCCCTGAGAAACGCTTTTGTTCATATTAAATATACCATAATAATGTGAAGAATTCAATCATATATAAATAAGTGGCGTTGAATGCAATGTATAAATATTATCTAATTCATCAAATATTTATACGTCTCTCCTAAAACAACAAAAAACGACTGTTCTCATTGGCAAAAATTACCAAAAGGCGAGAAGATTATTCTACACATCAAACGTGTACAACATATGCGTTATTTGTTGACTTATTTTGAGCGATGTGATAAAATTTGAATGAAATAGTGTGTGCAGGCACTATTAAATTTTAAAAGGAGGATGTTCAAAATGAGATCATTCATCAGAAGGACGGTAAGCATTGCCGCAGCCGCCGCCTGTATGCTGACAAGCCTGCATTTCACGTATATCACGGAAGTGAAGGAAGTTGATGCAGCAAGCGGTATGAACGCATTTGAGATCACCCGTGAAATGAAGATAGGCTGGAATATAGGCAACAGTCTTGACGCAACAGGCGGTGCTGGTTATTCAGGCGTCAGCACCGAGATGAGCTGGGGCAATCCTAAGACAACCAAGGCTATGATAGACGCAGTTAAGGCAAAGGGCTTCAATACGGTAAGAATACCTACCACATGGTATCCCCACCTGGACGGAAGCAATAACATCGACGGAGCCTGGATGTCAAGAGTTAAGGAGGTAGTTGATTACTGTATCGATGACGATATGTATGTTATCCTCAACGTACACCACGAGGACTGGGTAAACGTTTCTCAGTTCAACGATCAGACCTACCAGAACGCTGAGGCTAAGATCACTGCGATCTGGAGCCAGGTATCAGAAACATTCAAGGACTACGACCAGCACCTTGTATTCGAGGGCATGAACGAGCCCCGTCAGACAGGAAATGCCTCCGTCAGTCAGTGGGGCAACGGCGAGGGCGACAACGGCTACTCATGGAACTACATAAACAAGCTCAACGCCAAGTTCGTTGAGACTGTCCGCAAGCAGGGCTCATCCTCCAACAAGGAGCGTCTCCTCATGCTCCCTGGATACTGCGCTTCTTCGGATATGAAGGCCATAAGATCCGTCACATTCCCGTCAAACTGCGGAAATGTGGCCTACTCGGTACACGCTTATCTGCCATACTACTTCACAATGGCAGAGGACTCCTACTCCAACCACAACTATCCCGGACAGAGCGGCTGGGGCGAGAACTATACCGAATCTATCAACTCCTTCTTCAGCGGCCTCAAACAGCTTGAAGACGAGAAGAATATCCCGGTGGTCATCGGTGAGTTCAGCGCTTCCAACTTCAACAATCTCAGCTCACGTAAGGCATGGGCAAAGGATTATATTACACAGGCCAAGAAGGCCGGTATCCCATGCATACTCTGGGACAACAACGTTGAGAGCGGAAACGGCGGCGAATCCCACGGCTATCTTGACAGAGCCAATAACCGCTGGTATTCAGCCTCAGAGGGCGTTATTGACACTATGATGTCCGTTATCAACGATGATTCTATCCTCTGGGCAGGCAAGGCTGCTCCTGTTACCACAACTACCGCAAATCCGACAGTAACAACAACTACTCAGCCCAAGGTGGTTGAGCCGTACCCCTACGATGATTACTTTGTCAACGGATTTGAGAACGGTACCGACGACTGGACCGGCAGAGGCGGCGCTTCTGTCAGCACAGACAAGAAGAACTACTACGCAGGCTCATCATCACTCTATGTTTCCGGCAGAGAGAAGGAGTGGAACGGCTGTGCAATACCGCTTTCATCCGAACTTTTCGTACCTGGAGAGACCTACAGCTTCAGTGCGGCAGTTCTTCAGAAGAGCGGCTCTAATGTAACTATCCAGATGTCGCTCCAGCAGGGCGACGGCAATGGGGCTTCCTATAATCACATCGCTGACTGCTCGGCAAAGAGCGGCGAATGGACAAAGATCGAGAACGTTGAGTTCACTATCCCAGATAAATCCGGTGATCTTATCCTCTACTTCGAGACTCCTGAGGGATCAGGCGATCTCTGCGATTTCTATGTTGATCAGGTACAGGTATCAAAGGCTAATGTGCCTTCAAAGGTCGTTACCGGTCAGGGAACTGTTGAAAGCTCAACAGTTGATCCTCAGCCTCATGGCAGCGGAAATCTCAGCAAGGACGGCGTTATAAAGATAATGCCTATCGGCGATTCCATTACTTTCGGAATGGGAGATACCGGCGGATACAGAAAGTTCCTCTATCATTTCCTTAAGCAAAAGGGCTACACTCAGATCGATATGGTGGGCCCTGAGGGACAGAATTCCGCTTCATTCAACTACAATGGACAGAGCGTGCAGTACGATGACAACAACGCCGGCTACAGCGGATATACTATCGTTCAGAAGTATCCTATCCCAAGCTGGGGCGAGAATGGTCTCCTTGAAAAGCTCCAGAGCAAGAACGCTATCGCAAGCGCAAAGCCGGACATCGTGCTCCTCATCATAGGAACAAATGATATGACTGCTAACCGCAGCCTCAGCGAGTGTGAGACAGACCTCCACTCACTGCTTGACTATATGCTCAAGGATCTCCCGGCAGACAGCATGATCTTCATCGGCTCAATACCTGAGTTCACCGCATACGGCGGAAACTCCCAGCGCGTTTCAAACTATAACAATACCGTAAAGAAGGTGGCTGACGAATATGCTGCTTCCGGCAAGAATGTACAGTTTGCTGATGTTCACGGCTGTCTGAAC
>JAAYBK010000064.1 GCA_012718885.1 Ruminococcus sp.
AGACTGTGAACGGCCGTATACGATCTGGAGGAAAAGCTCTCTCATAGCTGTATTGATAGCATCACAAACGAGGTCTGTGTTAAGAGCTTCAAGGATTGTTCTGCCGGGAAGGATCTCAGCAGCCATAGCAGCGGAGTGTGTCATACCTGAGCATCCGATAGTCTCAACAAGAGCCTCCTGGATAACTCCTTCCTTGACATTGAGTGTGAGCTTGCAGGTACCCTGCTGAGGAGCACACCAACCAATACCGTGTGTAAAGCCGGAAATATCCTTTATCTCCTTAGCCTTTACCCACTTTGCCTCCTCGGGAATGGGAGCAGCGCCGTGAGCAACGCCCTGTGCGATAGGGCACATTGTTTCAACTTCGTGCGAATAAATCATTATAAATACTCCTTTCGGTTTTTAGGCAGCCGGATAACTGTCCTTGCATACTTTAATATTATACAACATTTTGTCTTCTGAATCAAGACAAAACGTTAAAATAATGACAAGCTTTTGTTATATCACACTAACAACTTATCATACCCAGTCATTGATTTTATCTGTCATCTGGTCTATAATTATAATAATAAGTTACATAAAGGAGTTTTTACAATGGAAAATAATCATGCCGAGCTTGCCTGCAAGCTTTTCACCGAGGGCTGCAACTGCGCTCAGGCGGTTTTTACGGCGTTTTCAGATATAACAAGCTTCGATCCGGAGCTTGCTAAAAGGCTCTCCTCCTCTTTTGGCGCAGGAATGGGACGTATGCGTGAGGTCTGCGGCACCTGCTCCGCCATGTTCATGATCGCCGGCATCCTCTACGGAGATGACACTGAGACCGATCATAATGCCAAAACAGAGCATTATAAACGCATACAGTATCTTGCAAAGCAGTTTAAAAGCGTTCATAATACGATCATATGCCGTGAGCTTCTTAAAGAACTCAGCGTTACAAATACTCCCGAGCCTGAAAAGCGTTCTGAGCAGTATTACAAAGTCAGACCCTGCGTTAAATTCGTCCGCACTGCTGCTGAGATACTGGACAAATATATTGAAGAAAATCCGCCTACCGTCCGATAAAAGAGGTAAAAATGAAAGAGATATTTGAACGAATAAGTGTTAGAAAATTCAAGGACATCCCGGTTGAACCTGAAAAGATCGAACAGATACTGCGTGCGGCAATGGCTGCGCCCTCCGCAAGTAATCAACAGCCCTGGGAGTTCTATGTTGTCACAGACAAAGCGACCATAAAACAGCTTGCCGGCGTTAGTCCATATGCAGCCTGCGCTGAAAATGCTCCGCTGGTCATAATCCCCTGCTATCGCACAGAAGGTCTGCGTTGGGAGGAGACTGTGCATATCGACCTGGCCTGTGCTGTGGAAAATATGCTGCTGGAGATCACCTCGCTCGGACTTGGAGGAGTTTGGCTATGCGCTGCTCCTTTGGAAGACCGTATGAATAAGGCCGAAGCCGCTCTTATGCTACCCGATAAGCTGAAGCCATTTGCTATTGTTCCTGTCGGATACCCTGACGAATCCAGGAAACAGCAGGACAGGTTTGATACGAAACGCGTCCACTACATCAGATGAGCCTCATCATAAAAAATAATCCCTGTATACTTGTGCAATTCCGAAGTATACAGGGATTTTATTTACCTAATATGTACATAGCTCATGATTAAATGAAAAAGTCCGGCAGTTCCATGCCGGACTTTGCTGTCTGGGTATAACAAAATTGATGACAGTGCTGTCAGCGAAAGCAGAGTAAGCCTTCTGTATAAAGTGAACGAGTAAAACGAGTGCCCCCGTGGAAGGGGGCACAGGCTCTGTGCTGGTCGAGGTGACAGGATTTGAACCTGCGGCCCCTACGTCCCGAACGTAGTACTCTACCAAACTGAGCCACACCTCGACAACGTATAAATTATACTACAAACGTGTCAAAAAGTCAATAGCTCTGAGCGCTCAGCAATATATTTTATATATTAAACAAAATAGTAACAATTCCTTTACCGCTTCATAAGCTTATCTTTAATACGAATACAAGCTTCAATATGCATTATCCAATGCCGTGAAAAAGGCATCTGTATCAATCCACGGATATCTTTTCCGCACCAGTAATCGATGAGCCAGACTGCATTTTCGTCATCGCTGACAACATTCAATGCAACCAGTTCTCTCTTTCTATCATCAGAAATTTTCCTTTTCAGGTCAACATAATCCAGATCGCTTAAAATTATATCCGTACTTTTCTTAACGTCAGTCATATATGAATAGAGCTCATCAATGTCAAGCTTCTCCGAGAAGTCAGCTATCTGACTCCCTGTCAGCTCATTTCCTGTAGTTATTATAGGTGAACCCGTACGTTTATCATAATTTCCCGAAAAGAAGACCTGCTCCTCGCCGCTTATCAATGTATGTGCAACGATATCCTCTATACGGAAAATGTGCCAGAGAGAATAGGCAATGCTTTTGCTGTGATAACCCTTGGCATTAATGAAAGGCATTGCGTTGAAGTCGTCCTTTGTCATTTCTTCCCTGAACGATAGGACTGTCTTCAAAAGCTCATTTCTTAGCTCAGAAAGCACAGCTATCCCCTGTTTATATGTATCCGGCTTTTTAAGCAGTATCTGCATCGTTTTATTGAGTTCTGACCATTCCTTATTCATACAAGCACCTATCTTCCTTTATCAGATCTCGCCTCCGGCCTTGAAATTACACAGAACATGACTGAAATGAACTGCAAGGAACAATGCTCCGGTAACAGTCAGCAGAATATTCTGTCTCCAAAGGCCTATGAAAACATAAAAGAGCGGCGGCATGAGAACAATGAACAATAACATTACCGCCACGCTCTGATGGCCGGCATAATACAGTCCCCAGCCAAAGAAATTCAATAGCAGTACCAGTACAGCAAGGCAGAAAAATATCATTTCTCTTCCTTCGGTAATATCGAAAAGTGTTGAATTTTTATGGACGATAAATGTCATAATGGCAATGCATGACGAGCCAAGTATCTTTTCCA
>JAAYBK010000065.1 GCA_012718885.1 Ruminococcus sp.
AAGTGCGTAACCGCCGGCTGTCCGTCCTCACGAACGCAGCGCAGTATTATTGACTCCCTCTCCCTTGCTATGGGAGCGTCTATGGTGCCGGACACAGCGGTAACACCGTGGACTGCCGCATAGTACACCTTATCTATAGTACCCTGCAAGAGCTTTGCAGCGAAAGCGTCTTTCGCCACTGCACACAGCCCGGATGTATCCCTGTCAAGGCGGTTTACCGGGCGGAATGTCAGCTCCGGATACCTTGCAGCAAAGAAATTGCCGAGAGTATCCCCCTGATGCTTGATAGAGGGATGAACAGGCATACCTGCCGGCTTATCGAAGACCACCACGCTGCCGCTCTCATATGCGACGGGCACATCCAGCTCCGGATTTGGTTCAAGCAGGCTCGTGTCCTCGAAACGAAGAACTATCTCATCACCGTCATACACTGTATCCACGCTGCGGACAGTCTCGCCGTTTCTTGTGATACCGCCGGCCTGACGCTTCAGCTTTGTAAGCAGCCGTCTTGATACGCTCTGCTTTTTCAGCAGGAATACCTCCAGCGGCATAGGCTCTTCCGAGACTACCTTCAGCCCTATTTCCTTCATTATACTCTTCCTCTTTCATTCTTATGGATATGCAGAGCGCCCATGCTGCCGATATCCTTGTCAGTGCAAAGGGCAATCCTATAACGGTCAGCGCTGCCGGAAAGTACAGTGCGATAAGCTTGAGCAGCACTGTTTTTCTGCCCTTCATTATCCTCAGCGCCATGAATGTCAGCCGGATAACGCTCCTGTCCGGGAACTGAGCCATGAGAAACGGCAGGGCGGAAAGGCTCAGCCGCAGGGATATCCACATCCCGGCTGCCAGAGCTGTCAGCACGAAGGCATGGAGGGTCATGAAAAGCTCCCCGGCAGTATGTCCGGATATGAGAAGACGATAGGCGTTCACGCCGAAAAAGGCTGCCGGTACAAGAGCTGCCGCTCCGAGAAGCTTTGTTATCAGCGCCGCTGTCAGGCTTCTCCGGAAATTTCTCCTGCTGACAAGCAGACAGCTTATGGCAGACGGTCTGCGTTCGGAGCATATGTCCGTCAGCACTGCTGCCGCCGCATATATCAGCGGAGACACCACCACAAACCTAAGCAGTGCCGAAAGCACTGCAACTGCAAGCTGGATCCGGCTGCTGCCGCTGAAAAGTGCTATCGGAGGGAGTTCTCCGAAGTACAGCAAAAGGCTGTATACCGCTGCTTCTGCAAACCGGAAGAACAGCTCCCCCAGAAGCGGCAGCATACATACCGTCATGACTGTGATATTCCTGCCCCTGAGCAGCTTCCTTACAAATGGTATAAGCTCACTTATCCTCAAGCTCCGCACCTCTTTCTGTTATTTACAGATATTGTGTGCGGGAGCAGGTCAATTATTCCTCAGCGTCCGGTATCTTATCGTAAGGACAATAGCCCAGTATCTCAAACGCCTGAGAATTCAGCCACATCTGTGCTGTAACTATTATATCAAAGCCCTCTCCGAAGTCAGCAGTCAGGCTCTTCGGATCATACTTCGGAAGACCGAAGCAGCTTAGCATATTAGAAATCACACCGCCATGTGTTATCATGGCACTGTGGGTGATGCCGTCGTTCATCATGTCCATGATTATCTCATGGAGAGCCTTATAGGTACGTGCGGTCATCTCCTCAAGGCTCTCGCCCTTTGGAGGTCGCTTGTCCTTGCCGCCTCTTAGCCAGGCCTTGTAATCGTCATTTTCCAGGAGCTCATCCACCTTCTTGTTCTCAAATACGCCAAGATCAAGCTCCCTGAGATCATCAACCACACAGATATCAGTATACGGAAAGAGTATCTCCGCAGTTTCTGTGCAGCGCTTCAGCGGTGAGGAGTAAACTCTGTGTACCGCAGGATAATCAAACTCATCCATTTTTGCCGCCAGCTCTGCCGCTCCCTTGTCTGAGAGGGGGAGGTCGGTCTTTCCGATGTATATTCCCTTTTCATTCGCCTCTGTAAGACCGTGACGGAGCACGCTTATTCTATAACCCTTCATAGACAAATTCCTTTCACTAACTGTATATTTAAGGATTTATTATACATAAAGCACAAAATTACTGCCCGTTTTTTTAATTATTAGCAAATATGCTAAAAAATCATGCAAAAAATTCGTCATTCTTTCATGCTCAGGCATATTTACAAATTATACATTTTGTATTATAATAAATGTAGTTTATTTTTTCATTATTTCACATCAGGAGGAGCTTATTATGAATTCCGATTTCGCAAGGATAATCACACTTCAGAGAAAAGAAAGACACATCAGCCAGAAGCAGGCTGCTACTGATCTTGGCATATCACAGGCACTTCTCTCTCACTATGAAAAAGGCATAAGAGAATGCGGCCTTAACTTCCTCGTAAAAATAGCAGACTACTACAACGTTTCCTGCGATTATCTGCTCGGCAGAACTCCTGAACCGGAAGGAAAGACTATCACTATCGAGGATATCCCCGATGATGACGGAAACAACAGCATGAAAATGCCCTCGCCTGAGATCATCAACTTCAACAGGCGTATAATAAACAACTCCATCAGCCTCCTGTTCAATCTTGCTCAGAAGGCAAACAGTATAACCCTTATCAAAGAGGTATCATCCTACCTCATGCTCTCGGTATACAAGCTCTTCCGTATAGTCTATAACGCAAATCCGCATAACGACCAGAAGCTCTTCCGTATACCAAAGGTCATCGCCAATGACAGCGCCAACGCTATCGTATCCATGAGCGAGGCCAATATCAAGGCAGCCTCCAGCGGTATCGCCCTGGACGGAAATGACTGCGTTGACAATTTCGATACCCTTTATGTTACTACAGCTACCCTCCAGAAGGACTACGCTCAGTACTCCTCCTCCCTCCTGAATCTCATCAAGAGAAGCGAAGAGAGTATTGCCCGTACCCGTGCAAAATACAGGAGCGACAGCAAGTAACATATTGATTATACCATATTTCAATGCGTTTGAAAAGAGGGTTGCAGCGATTTAACATTGGATTTATTTATCATAACTCATAGACTGAGCCTATTTCTCAGCATTATAAATCATTAATTGTAACAATTTTTCAAAAATCACTTGACAAACCTCTGTATTAATGGTATTATATACACATAAACCGATGAAGAAGGGTAAGTAACCATTGTAAATTCATTTCAGAGAGCCTGCGTATGGTGTGAGCAGGTATGAAGTGCAAAGGCGAATGGCCTTCCGAGGGCGAACCGAAGATGTGGTTCAAAGGTACGGGGTGCTGTCACCGGATAAGGTGTCCGGAGATATGATAATTCAGCAGCGTTTGTCCGGAATAAGGACAGGCGTAGTGCTTGTGCGGTCATATGACTGTTTTTCCTTTGTTTTTGCATTGTGTAGGCGAGACGCAGAGGTCTGCGTTAACAAAATCGTTGTATGAAAGTACAAGCAGAGTGGACGATATTCGTCAAGCGGGGTGGCACCGCAGAACTGTAAGCACAGCTTCTGTCCCGGCATTATTTTATGCCGGAACAGGAGCTTTTTTATATTTCCGGCATGGTGATATCGCTCACACATTAATAATTAAAAAGGAGAATTGCTATGTCAAACGAAAAGATCCCTTATAAGATTTATCTTGAAGAAAACGAGCTTCCAAAGGAATGGTACAACGTCCGTGCAGATATGAAGAAAAAACCTGCACCGCTCCTCAACCCCGGAACAGGCAAGCCCTGCACAAGAGATGAGCTCCGCCACGTTTTCTGTGACGAACTTGTAGATCAGGAGCTCAACGAGACTGATCCCTACATCCCGATCCCGCAGGAGATACAGAACTTCTACAAGATGTTCCGTCCATCTCCTCTCGTAAGAGCATACTGCCTCGAAAAGAAGCTTGGCACTCCTGCTAAGATCTACTACAAGTTCGAGGGCAACAATACAAGCGGAAGCCACAAGCTCAACTCCGCTATCGCTCAGGCCTACTACGCTAAAAAGCAGGGACTCAAGGGCGTTACTACTGAAACAGGTGCCGGCCAGTGGGGTACTGCCCTCTCAATGGCCTGCTCATACTTCGACCTCGACTGCAATGTATATATGGTAAAGGTATCCTACGAGCAGAAGCCATTCCGCCGTGAGGTAATGCGTACATACGGCGCAAGCGTAACTCCTTCTCCTTCAAATACAACAGAAGTCGGAAGAAAGATCCTTGCTGAATTCCCTGATACCAACGGAAGCCTTGGCTGCGCTATATCTGAAGCTGTTGAGGCTGCTACTACCCGTGAAGGCTACCGCTACGTTCTCGGAAGCGTTCTCTCTCAGGTACTTCTCCACCAGACTGTTATCGGTCTTGAATCAAAGATCGCTATGGATAAATACGGCATCAAGCCTGACATGATAATCGGCTGTGCAGGCGGCGGTTCAAATCTTGGCGGACTTATCGCTCCCTTCATGGGTGAAAAGCTCAGAGGCGAGGCTGATTACCAGATCATCGCTGTTGAGCCGGCTTCATGCCCAAGCCTTACAA
>JAAYBK010000066.1 GCA_012718885.1 Ruminococcus sp.
AGTCTCGAAGATCTCCTCGATGAGATCGTACCCGAGTCGGATTCACCAGAGAATGAAGACGGCGAGGACGAAGAAAAGGGGGAAATCTGATGTTTTCTATTTACAAAAAGGAGCTCCAGTCGTTCTTCTATACGCCCTTTGCGTATGCATTGACTGCCCTGTTCATGCTTCTCTTCTCTTACATATTCGCAAACAATATCGCAAAGCTGGAGTCATCCAACAAGCTCATGTTCTCATTCACTGAGATATTCTACAGCATTATAATCTTTTTCATATTCCTTATACCTATTATAACTATGCGTACTTTTGCAGACGAGAGAAAGCTCGGCACAGAAGTCCTGCTGATGTCATCGCCGCTGAACGTGGCAAAGATAGTCCTCGGTAAGTTCTTCGCAAACGCCACTGTTTTCCTCTTTATGATAGCCGGCTCCACCCTCTTCCCTATCGTTACCGAAAAGAACGGTGAAGTTGTAAAGAGCCAGCTCATCTGCGCTTACATCGGCTTCTTCTCATGGGGACTGATGTTCATCGCACTGGGTATGCTGATCTCCTCCTTCACCGAAAGCTCCATCACAGCCGCTATCATCGGTGAGATAGTGATGTTCGCAGATCTCTTCCTGGATGACTTCTCACGTACTGCATTCATCTCACAGTATCCAAAGATACAGTCTGTACTTATGGCATTTGCCGCACAGCCCAGATTTGCATACTTCTCACAGGGCTTCATCCGTCTCTCTGACCTGGTGTTCTTTGCAACAGCCATAATCGTGCTTCTCTCATGGACATATATATCCATTGAAAGAAGACGCTGGAACAGGGGGTAAGCTCTGATGAACAAGAAAAAGCTTAATTTATCAGGCCCCTTCGCATTCATACTTGCGATACTGGTCCTGCTGATATTCGTACCTGTAAATCTTATCGTAAAGTATTATGATAAGGTGTACGATATGACTCCCAGCAAGAGATATACCCTCAACCAGAAGACGGTTGACCTTCTCGACGAGACAAAGGACAAGGAGATCGATGTATACTACCTCTCCAAGCTCCAGTACCTCCAGGATAACCCGGAATATCTCTCGCTCTATCACACACTCACACAGCTTGATGCAAGAGACAATATAACTCTCCACTGCATCGATCCCGACAAGGATGTTGCAACAGCACAGATGCTCGATCCTACCGGCATCGTCGGCATGGGCAAGAGCGACGTATTCGTAAAGTGCGGAGACGTTATAAAGAGAGTTGAGGAAGCCCGTATCTTCCAGAAGGTAAACGGAGTTCTCAACTATGACGGTGAGGAACTGATATCCGGCGCTATAAAGACTGTAACAAAGGGCTCCCTGCCCACTGTTTACTTCCTTACAGGCCACGGCGAAAAGTCTATATACGCTGTGGACAACGATGAATCATCCGGCTATGGTACAGAGCACGGCTTCGGTATGTACGCAAGACAGCTCTTTGCCAAGAACTACGATGTAAAGGAGCTTGACCTGGACAAGGCAGGCGCTGTTCCGGCAAATGCAGCTATCATCACTCTTGCCGGCCCTGAAAAGGATCTCACAGCAAAGGAATCCGAGCTTATAAGTGAATACCTTGACAACGGCGGTTCAGTATCCTTCCTCATCGGTCCAAGCGAAACAGAAGGACGCTTCAAGAACATCGAAAAGATACTCGACAAGTTCGGTATCCAGATGGACTATAACCTCGTTACAGAAACCAACCCTATCTGCCAGTTCGAGAACAGAGACTATGTTAAGGATCCTACCTTCCTCCGTGTTGAGTTCGTTGACAACACAGGGGCAGAGAATGATTATACCGAAGATCTTACCTCAGAGCTCATAATGCTCATCGATAACGGTGCATATACTGCCGGTGTTTCCAATACAAGAAGCTTCTATCTCATGGACGAATACAGCTTTGCTGACGCTTCCACTACTGAGGTCGGCTACCTGTTCACAAATACACCTGATCCGTCAAATAAGGACGAGGAAAAGTACACCACAGACAGCAAGGCCATGGGCGGCGACAAGACAACTATTGAAGAAGCCGACGGTATTGACAACAAGGAGCTTGCACTCGGCGTATACGGCTATAATAAGGCTACCGGCGGAAAGATCGTTGCCATTGGTTCAAAGGATATGGTTGACGCTGATGAGATGTGGCCTACCACAAGTGGTGTCCAGGCTCTCACACTCTTCTCCAACACATGGCTCTATGACGCTGATGACTCTCTCGGGGTAGGAACAAAGATCAACAGCTATGACTATATGCAGTTCTCAAGCGAAGGAAGAGCTAAGGCAACTATTGCAGTTCTTATAATCTTCCCGCTGGCAGTTGCTGTAGTCGGCGTACTGGTATGGCTCAAGAGACGCCACGCATAAACGAATAAGCAGTAACACTGCCGCAAACTGCCTGACAGTAGTCTGCGGCAGCAGCTTTATCCAATAACGATCCAAAGGAGATTATTATGAAAAGACCTATCGTAGCCTTCATGGCTCTCGTTATCGCCGCAGGAGCTTCTGTTGGCGCATATATGGCCGTTAAGGACAAAAAGAAAACCGAGGATAAAAAGGCTGAGGAACAGGCTCAGAGCCTTGTCCTCTTCAATTTTGATCCAGATTCTATCAATAAGCTTGAAATAACCGCTGAGGGCGAGCATTATACTGTCGAAAAGCCGGATGAGAAGTGGGTCATCACTGACGGCGAGGATTTCCCATTAGAGCAGGACTATATAACCCTCATCTGCAATTACGCCTCCACCCTCACAGCAACTACTGAATACGAGGGTAACAAAGCGGATTACGGCCTTGACTCACCTGAGACAGTTACCCTTTACAGTAACGATGCAAGCTACACTCTGAATGTGGGCATACTCTCCCCTACAGCTGACTACTTCTATGCTAATACCGGAGACAGAGACAGTATTTTCGCTATCCCCTCCATAAGCGGCTCAAATCTTGGCCTGAGCAGGAAGTTCATGCGTTCAAAGTCAATAACCCGGTTCTCTGACAAAGACATAGTAAAATACATATTCAAAAAAGGCGGAGAAACCACACTGACTCTTGAAAAGGACTCCAACGGCTCATGGCTCGCTCCTCTGGGATATGAGAAATTCAATTTTGACTTCTCAAACATGAGCTCAATGACAAACACTATTACCAGAATCATCATACAGGATATCGTTGAGCATCATCCTTCCGACCTCTCCAAGTACGGCCTTGACAAGCCAAAGGGAGAAGTATTCATAACAGGCGAGGACGGTACAGAAGAACACATCCTCATAAGCGAGCCCTACGGCGATAAGGTACATTCCTATGTTTACCTCTATGACGATGACCAGGTCGTATCCTGCTATACCGGTGATATAGATTTCATCGATTACACTGCCGCTGACTTCGCATCAAGTAATTTCACAGCCCAGAGATATGACGATATCACCGGCTTTGAGCTCTCATTTGACGGCCGTGATGACAGCTTCACTATCGACAACGAAAACCAGAAGGGTACCTGCAACGGAACTGAATTTGAACTCACAGGAGATACAGATACGTCATTCCAGATATTCTATAGCTCATTCACAAATCTGAGCATTGTCTCCCTTGATAACGGTAAGGGCCCCGAGCTGAAGGATCCGATCATGACCGCTGCCCTCCACGGCACTCCTGACGGCGATATTACATACCAGCTCATGAAAAAGGACGACAAGTCTGCTTATCTCTTTATCAACGGAGAGTATTCCGGATATATCGTATCCACCGATTCTCTCTACGGAAAGAATTCACTGGGATACTTCTTTGAAAGATTCAGAGATACTATCGGCGTTGAATGATTTCCGGCTTCATAAACACAACAGTCCTGAGGAAGAACGTTCTTCCCCGGGACTGTTTTTTTGTCATTGAAAGCAATTATGTCCTGCAAGTCTTTATCCCTTCTTTTATGCATATACATTTATCGAATCCATATTAAGGAGGGATAGATTTGAAGGCTCAGCCAGACCAGCGGGCAGTGATCCTCGGGCGCTACATACTTGAAAACAAAACAACTGTACGTGCCGCTGCAAAAATATTCGGGATCAGTAAAAGTACAGTGCATAAGGATGTGACAGAGCGTCTCAGAAGCGAAGATCCGGAGCTCTATGCACAGGTCAGGGATATACTGGAGATAAACAAACAGGAAAGACACATCCGTGGAGGTCTCGCCACAAGAAAAAAATACAAGGATATCGCAGAAAGAAAAAAGCGCTGATAATGCAGCGCTCCCGGGCAGCTCCCTGCTCCGGATATATATGCAGAAAGGCGTACTGACCATAATTTCCGGTCAATACGCCTTTTATCGTTATTTGCTCCCCAGTGGAAGTTCAATTGTGAATATGGTGCCCTTGCCGGGAGTACTTTCCACCCTGACAGTACCACCGTGGTACATTACTCCGTGCTTGACTATGGACAGTCCGAGGCCTGTACCCTTGATCCTGCGTGATCGGCTCTTGTCCACACGGTAGAACCTCTCGAAGATCCTGTCGATGTGCTCCTTCGGTATACCCATTCCGGTATCGCTGACTGTAATTATAGCAATCTTAGGGATATGGGAGATCTTGACTTCCAGCACACCGCCGAAGGTATTGTACTTTATACCGTTGTCGCACAGATTATAGATGATCTCCTCCAGAACGGTCCTGCTGCCGCTGAATATAACGTGAGCACCGTTCACAGACATTCTTATATCCTTTTCTGCGGCGGTTATCTCCAGCCTTTTCATCACTTCAGAAGCAAGCTCGTACAGATCGACCTCCTCAGTCTTCACCGGCATTGTCTCCTCATCCAGCTTTGAAAGGGAAACGATATCGTTAATGAGGTTTATGAGCCTTTCAGCTTCACTGCGGATATTTCCGCCGAAGCCAGCCACATCCTCCTGCTTTACGATGCCGCTTTCCAGCATATCTGATATGCCGTATATAGTAGTGAGCGGAGTTTTTAACTCGTGAGAGACATTTGAAGTAAATTCCCTCCTCATCACCTCCAGCTTCTCCTTTTCGGTAACATCCATGAGCAGGACGACTATGCCGTTTACGATATCGCCGCTTTTAGCCGGGCTGGCAATTACCTCCACATCTCCGCTTTCCAGACGCAGTATGCATTCAGAATGTCTTCCGCCGGCAGCATTCTGTATACACTTGCGGAATATGTCCGAACGCTCGAGTGAGTATATGCTCTGTCCCTCGGCATTGCCCTCTGCTCCGAGGAGACTTATTGCTCCGGAATTGCAGGCAAGAACATTCAGCTTCGGATCAGCAAGGATGATACCCTCGCTCATGCTCTCGGTTATAAGGCTGAACTGCTCACGGCTCATGCGGAGCTCCTCCATCTGCCTGGCCGCACGGCTGTTCTGCGAGCGGAGCTTCTCCAGCAGTGGTTCAAGCTCAGGATAGCTGCCCTTTATTTTAGGATGATCCAGATCGATATCGTTTATAGGGCGGACTATCTTTTTCGAGAAATGATTTGCAAGAAGCGCTGAGATAAGTGCAGTCAGTGCAAGAAAGACAAGCAGCGGCTGCATAGCCTCTGCAAGCTGTGCAGCAAATGAGGAATGAACATCCGTTACTCTTACAACGGTATTGTCTTTAAGTCTGACGGAATGGCTCATAGAGGAGCTGGATAAGCTGGTATAGCGCTTTGTACTGCTTCCCGAGCCGTTGCGGAAGGCCTCTCTGACATCTTCCGAATCCAGCATATCCCTGCCGTCATCCTCGTCCTCGGAATCAAAAAGGATATTTCCGTTCCGGTCCAGCCAGGTTATACGCATATCGTCCATGTCATCCATATCTATGCTATCAATGAAACGGAAACCGTCCATTTCTGCACCCTTCGCAATAAGCTCAGCTTCAGTGCGTATCTCCTCATTTATCTTTCTGTTGTAGGAACGATTGACAAAGGCGATAAGAATTATTGCAGACAGCATGACTGCTATTGTTGAGATAAGTATCATGCTGCGGATCATCTTTCTGGTCAAGTCTCTTCACCCGCCTTATAGCCCACGCCTCTGACAGTTATTATAGCGTCTCCCGAAGCTCCAAGCTTTGAGCGGAGCGTCCTGATATGAACATCCACCGTCCTGCTTTCGCCTGAGAAATCATACCCCCAGACCTTTTGCAGCAGCTCGTCTCTTGAGAAGACCTTCTCCCGGTTTTTCAGAAGCAGCATCAGCAGGTCATACTCCTTATGGGTGAGGATGACCTTGTTCCCGGCAGCTATCACCTCATGACGCTGAGGATATACGGTTATGTCGCCGAGAACAATGGAATCGCCGGACTTTTCTCCGCCGGAGCGTCTCAGCAGTGCCTTTACACGGGATATCAGCTCCATAGTACCAAATGGCTTTGCGATATAGTCATCCGCACCGCTGTCCAGTCCCACGACCTTGTCGAACTCAGTTCCCTTTGCGCTCAGCATTATAACCGGCAGCCGCCTTGTCTCATCGCCGGCTCTCAACTTTCTCAGGATAGAAAGGCCGTCCTCCTCCGGCAGCATTATATCCAGCAGCACCAGCTCCGGCATCTGCTTCTTCATGGCTTCATAGAACAGCGAAGGCATCTCAAAGCCCTCCGCCTCAAAGCCGGAATTATTCAATGCGTAGATAACGAAATTCCTTATCCCGCTGTCATCTTCAAGAAGGTAGATCATACTATCACCCCGGATCGAATCATTTATAATAATAGTATACCTCTTTTTCGTAAAAAAAGCAATAAAAAAAGCCGCACTTTCGTGCGGCTTCTGCGGAGGATCACTTCTCCGGCAGAGAGGGAATTATTTTAAGCAGGTATTTCTGTATAGCCAGTGCATCCTTAGGTGAAATGCCTTCGCCGTCCTTGGATACATCAGCGTTTGCCTTGCCTTCAGCAGTGAGATGCTTCTCTTCAGTACCATCCTCGCCGAATCTGTCTGGATTTGACAGGCTCTGCATAATGAGAACAGCATCGTTCATCTTGACCTCACCATCACAGTCAGCATCGCCCCATACTCTGTTATCTTCATGGTGCTCGCCGGTATGATCGTACTCATAAACGAGAGTTATGCTGTTGTAGGTAACTGTAACATCATCGCCGGACTCGCTGTTGGTAGATGATTTCCACCAATCCTGGAACTCGATCGAATCATCACCGATCTTTGCTTCTTTATCATCGGAAGTATTCGGGCCAGTCATAACCGTAAATGTACCGTCAAATATTACCTCTGTCTCAGTAGCCCCTCCACCATAGGAATAAGCCTTATTGCCCCATACAGTAGAGCCGTCTGCAAGTATCATCTTGTTGAAGCAGAGACCTCCGCCTCCGCCGTACCAGTCTGCACCGGAAGAACAGCTTGCGGAATAATTGATAACAACCTTCTTGAGAGCATCCTTATCAGAGATCGGGATAGTGTAGTAGCCGTTTGCATTCTTGGAAAGCTCACTGAAGTTGAACTTCTCCTCCTTGATCTCTATATCAGGAGCAACGTACACAGTCTTGTCAGTAGCCTTGTCTGAGAGAACCACCTGTGCCACAGAAAGAGGCGGGAGCTCAACTGTCAGTTTATTTCCGGAAAGATCGTTCTGAACATCGATTATGCGGATATCGCTGTGATCCTGCTCGATAGCGTAAACAACAGCGCTCTTGTAATTGCTTAAGGAGCCTGAGAGTGTGATCTCAGCTTTCTCAGAATCAGTCTTGTTCTTATTAGAGAGGACTACTGTAACATTTGAATCATCGCTGCCGTTTATTGAAGCAAATGCAGCAGACTTTGAAAGATCTTCAGTTGAAGCCTCAACGAGGGTATTTCCGAAAGCCGAGCCTTCTCCGTCATAGTTTGTATAGAGGTTTATAGCTGACTCTACATAGGGAGCCTCGGGAAGAGTGCCCCAGTATGTAGCAAAGTAAACGTCATTCATTGCAAAAGCACCAAGAGCCTCTGCCTCTGCGATAGCTGATACTGAAGTCTTGCCCACGTTCTTCTCGTTTCCGATATCAGCAACGTTGTACTCAGATATAGCTATCTTTGTGCCCGGATAGTACTTGTCAACGGTGTTTTTCAGCCACGGAAGGACAGGGAAGTATTTTCCCCAGCCGGGCTGGAGCCAGCTGTTCTCAACGTAGGACGGATCATAGAGACTTCTTGCAGCCTGTAATCTTGAATCATCGGTCGAGCAGTCCTGAGCATAGTAGTGGATATCAATAACATCAAGGAGACGCTTTCCGTTTTCCTTTTCAGCCTTAGCCATCTGGTCGAGGTAGTAGCCAAGGTAGCTGGTATAGTCATTCTTTACCTTCTGCCAGTCAGGATCGGTATACTTCTCGCCCTCACCTGCCTGAGCACAGGGGAGGATTCCCCAGAAAGCAGGGCCGAATATCTCAGCATTGGGATCGATCTCCTTAACTAACTTTGCCAGCTCGATAGACTTTGAAATAAGCTCGCTGTTGCTGACCTCATCGGGATGCATAAGAGGATGTGTATCGTTCCAGAGAACAGGCTCATTGTCCAGGCTGTAGCCCTGGATGCCATTCTTTGTTGTGGAATCGCCGAGAGTCTTTACGATATAGTTCACATACTCATCCATGTAAACTACACCGTCTGTAAGATCAGGTTCAAGTGAGAGCTCTCCGTCCTTCCTGAATTCGACCTTGTTCCAGCGATTGGAGGGAGCCTTTTCTTCAGCTTTTACTGTGCCGTTCTTATCAGCAGAAACATAGCCTGCCATCTGAAGTGTAGCCAGCTTATAGGGGATGTTGTACTTTTCGCCGAATCCGGAGAGCTTTCTGACAGCCGCACCTGCTCCATCGGTGATATCGCCTATATTCGTATCGGAGCTGTGATGCCAGTCCTCGCCGGCATTTGACCAGTTTGTTTCCCAGTTATAGCCTGTGTAGCGGTTACCGCCCTGTCTGATATTCTTCACGGCAACGTTCTTCACATTGCCTGTGTCGAAAGCATTTACGCCATATATGTAAGGGCTGATCTCCTTTTTATCTCCGTCAAGCTTGACGTTGACCTTCATTGTGTATGCCGTGCCCTCGGCGGACACATTTTCCACCGGCATAACAGCCGCATTTGCCAGCACACATACGCCTGCCAGCAGACCTGAAAAGCTTCTCTTAAACATCTTGATCCTCCTGAATTAGATTTATTCCTTCTGCTCCTCTCTGAAAGGAGCCTTTGACCATATGTCTATATCCGGTTCTCTGTATGAGAGGAAGTGTACAAGCGATTCGGCAAGAGTGAATATCCCAAGCAACGGCACATTATGCACATACCCGTACATCGGGAAAGTAGTGTCGCCGGTATTGGCAGTTATCTTCCACATTATACCAAAGCGGTCGAATCTGTCCACGATATCCGACACCACATCCAGCGGCATATCCAGTGCTTTTGCGATATGCTCCTTTGTGATGAAGATATTTCTCTCAAGTGTCTCCGCAAGGCATATTATCCTCAGTGCATTCTCATCAGCAAGGAAGCCGAATAGCTCAAGCATCCTCTGGCTCACTGAGAAATAGCTGTTTATGCCTTTTTCCGGGATACGCATGAAACAGAAATACTGCATATCCGGATTCAACCTTGCAACTGCCAGCTCATTGTCCGTGCGGAGCTGAGAGAAGGTCTCACGCTGAAGCTGTTCCGGGAATCTGATATTTTCCGGCGTAACGCTGCTGTTATATGCACAAAGCATATGATACAGCTGCTCCATAACGAAAGTCCCCTTATCCTCCGGCGTAAGCTTCTGAAGCTTCTCAGCGGCTGCACGGTTCACATTTACAGCTCCGTCCTCATCCTTGAGACCGAAGAGCGTGTCCAGTGATACGTCCAGCACCTTTGACAACTTCGGAAGCAGCTCTCCGTCAGGATAGCTTCCCTTCTCCCATTTGGACACCGCCTGCGGAGTGACCATGAGCAGTGCGGCAAGGCGGCTCTGGGTAAGGCCTGCCTTCTTACGGTATTTTATTAGATTTTCACTGAATTTATTATCCATAGCAAAAGCTCCCTCTCCGAGCTTGACACTGCAATGAATATCCTTCGCCTGTTTTTTCAAACCGTTCTTCATATTTCTATGATAGCATAGTCTTCGGTTGAATTCAAGCAAGGTATTCTTTGCAGAGTTAAACTCCTGATTGTAACTGCAACCAGCGGTTGTTGTTTTTATTATAACATTATAAGATCTGTTTTGCAATAAAAAACGGACATAAAATGTCCGTTCTTAAAAATATTATTCATGGTCTGCGTTTCCGTAAAAGCTCTCAATAATAGGAACATATTCCGGTGCAGATACCCTCAGCTTTTTCAGCGCCTCTCTTCTGTGGCTCAGCAGCATTTCGTACACCTTCGGATCGTGCTCACGGAGTCTCTCTTCAAAATGTGCATCATGCTCCCTTATGACCTCCAGTGCTTCCGGATTCTTCCTTGCTATCCTTTCTGCGAGGAATAGCTTGCGGCGTTCTATAGCCTCCTCTATCCTTGCAGGAGCTATGCCCAGTTTCTCCGCAAGTTCACGCAAATGCACCTGTATATGCTCCAGCAGCTCCTCCTGATCCGGCTCGCTTATACCGTCCCATGGCTCTGCACCTATGACCTCACTGAGCTGAGTCTCCGGATCACTGTCGGGGCTGAGCTCCGACAGAAGCTTTTCCGCATACCTTTCATATTCATCGTCTGCCAGTGTACCGAAAGCCCATTCAAATTCAAGTCTGTTAATATCTCCGGCAGTGAACAGTCTGTCCTCCGGGATGTCAGTCTCAGTCAGCACATACGGCTGATCGATGCCGGCGGCAAGAAGCGCAGCCGGTATAGTTCTCCGGCAGCAGCCCTTTTCCACAAGATCAGCGAGTCCAAGCTGTCTGAACCTGTCATTCAACTGTCCGATATGCGAAGCAAAGTACAGCGAAATTCCTCTGCCGGCAAGCGACTTTCTAAGAGAGGCTATCTTGTCTGCGGAGGTTATATCGATATTGCATACAGCTCCCGAATCAACAACTACGCACCTGGTTTCAGCCGTCAGTGCCGATTCGATATCGTCTGCAAATATACCGATATTGGCGAAGTACAGATTTCCTGAAAAGCGGTATATCACTGCGTTTTTCAGCGGAACTGCATATGTGTTCCGCTCAAGGCTGTGAAAGCCCTCATGGCCGGGGATGACCCCGAGGAAGGAGCGCTTGGGATTGGCGGTATTGATTATCACTGAGATGAACGAAAGCACAACTCCTATCATTACTCCGTAGACGGTCCCGAACACCAGAACTCCGAGAAAGGCTGCAAAGAATATGAAGAGCTCTCTTCTGTCCTGGCGAAAGAGCCTTCCCATAAGCTCAAACTCCACTGCTCCAAGGAGAGCGGATATGACAATTGCCGTAAGCACAGGCACAGGCAGATACTGTATAAAACCTGTGCCGAAGAGCAGTATCATTATCATCGAAACTGACGCTGCAACGGACATGAGCTGTGACCTGCCGCCGTACTGCTCACCCATGGAGCTCCTTGAAACAGAACCGTTCACCGGACAGCATCCTACCAGACACGCTGCCATATTTCCCAGCGAATATACCGTTATCTCACGGTCATTATTTATCCTGTAGCCGTTCTTGTTGGCCATATTATTGGAGGCGAGGAGAGTCTCCGCCATTATGACAACTGCAACAGTAAGACTTGTCGTCAGCACCTCATTCATATGTGAGAAGTCCATCTCCGGCAGCTTCCAGGCAGGAAGTCCACGGCTTATGGCAGACAGCTTCGCCACATCATACCTGTCCGCAAATCCGCCGAAGCCTATAGCTGCACCGGTAGCCATAACGAATACCGACATCGGCAGCTTCGGAAACAGCTTCTTTGACAGCAACAGTATAAACAGTGAACTGCCGCCCAGTATCAGCGACATGAGATTGAAGCTGTCTGTGCAGGTCACATAGATATGTGCCAGCAGCTCAACTATCTCACCGCTGCCACTGGTGCCGCCCAGTATCTTAGGTATCTGCATGAAGATGATAGTCGCAGATATACCGCTGATGAAACCGCCCATAACAGGAGTTGATATATACGTGACCACTCTTCCTGCACGCAGCACCCTCAGCAGCATCAGCCAAAGTCCTACAAAAAAAGTCACCATGGGTACGATCCTTACCGCATCCTCTGAGCCGGCTTCAATACCGGCAGATACAAGGAATGCCCCTACAAGTGCTGCCGGAGCTGCATCTACTCCGAATATGAACTGCGGAGAGCTGGACAGAAGTCCAAATATGAGTATGGGGAATATGGAGCCGTAAAGGCCATAAGCCGCAGGAAGTCCTGCGACCTGAGCATATCCCATAGATATGGGTATGGATACGAGAGCGATTATTATACCTGTAAATATATCTTTAAGGGCAGCGCCCTTTGGCATACCTTTTAGTCTCAACTGATCTCCTCCGGTCAAATCTGATAAGCGGCAGAAAAAGAACTGCCGCCAATGTCATTATAACACATTGCCGCTCTTATTTCAACCGAAGAGTTGAGCCGAACCACTTGAAAAACTCCCGGCTTAGTGTTATAATTTACTATATCACCTGTACCCAAGGCGATACAGACAATTATAAAAGGAGTGGTAATATGAATTTTGCAGACCCGCAGACCTACAGAAACAGTATCAAACGCATCCTTATATCCGAGGAAGAGATCAAAGAAGCAATAAAAAAAGCCGGAAAGCTGATCTCCGACTCCTATGACGGCCGTCCCCTGCTCCTTGTGAGCGTGCTCAAGGGCGCATTCGTCTTCCTTTCAGACCTGTGCAGAGCAATAGACGTTCCCTGCGAGATAGGCTTCATGGAGGCCAAGAGCTACTATGCAGATACAAAATCCTCCGGAAGCGTTGCCATAACCATGGATCTTAAACACGATGTCAGCAAGTATCATGTTATCATTGTTGAAG
>JAAYBK010000067.1 GCA_012718885.1 Ruminococcus sp.
CCTTTTGAAAAAGGGTTCTCCCTCAAACTCCCTTCCTAAAACTTTCAGTTTTAAATTTTCCCCAGATAGGGCGCACGAAAGTAAAAAGCCCATGTAGTAATACATGGGTGCGCCCAATCTGGGGAAAATTAAGATTAAAAGTCTTTGGAAAGGGGTTCGGGGAAGAACCTTTCCTCAGAAAGGTTTTCCCCGAGTAACTGACATATACTTCTATATAAGCATTCCCCTTACGGTAGTGCCTTGTTATAATTATTTTTCAGGAAGTGTTACTACATTCAGAAGAGACTTCTGAACAGAAAGTGCATCCTTAGGAGAGATTCCTGATCCCGGCTGATAGCAGTCAGCGTTCAGTTCGCCTATTTCTGTAAGAGAATACTTATCGCTGTTTGAGATTGTCTGCATGATAAGAACAGCGTCGTTCATCTTTACCTGCTTGTCGCAGTCAGCATCGCCGTATAATATACCGGGACCTCCGGAAAGGCCGGATGGATTCTCCTTGGAGCCGGTAGTAGGCTTTGTTGTTGGAACAGTAGTGGGCTCTTCCTTGACTGGAGTTGAGCCGTCAGGCTCTGTACCGCCAACGAGAACACCCTCGTCGTAAATACAGATATTGTCGCACTTTTCCTCCGGTGGGTCGTCTACTGCGAAGAAGTCGGAGCTGTCGCCGAGCTTCAGACCCTGATAGCTCCAGTCGTTTTTAGGATCCCAGAGGTCACCGTAGTAATTTCCGAGGTCGAACTGATACTTCTTGCCGGAGTTGGCGATAACGTAATCCTTCCATGTTATCTCGACGTAGTAGGTATCGGCAACCTTGTCGTACTTGAAGGGGCCTGTGAGAACGCCATCGGCACCGACAGCGCCGTCCTCGGTGGAGGACTGATCGTAAAGCTCGCGGACTTCCGTAACGCCATCGATACCCTTAGCGAGCTCCTTGACGTTGAAGTAGTAGCGGACGGAGAGGTTCTTGGAAGGATTGCTCTCGCCGGAGAGCACCTTGAAGGATACCTGAGTTGTACCGGAGCCGTCGCCGTTCTTATTGGGCTTGTCGATTCCGAGAGCCTCTATCCAGTAGCCGCTTCCGCCGCCTTCGCCGCTGCCGTAGACTCTCTTTTCGTCCTCGGGCGGGAAGTTTGGAGTTATAGCCATTTCGTCTGTTCCGAATACGGCGTAGAGGCCTGCTGAGGCTGCGGGGAGGCAGGCGTTGTAGTCGATAGTTACCTCGTTTTCAATCCAGTCCTTGGTCGCATCGTCGTGAGCATCGGAAGTGTCGGGACCGCCTGCGAGAGCGCCCCAGAGGATGTGTCTCTGCTCGCGGGGATCTTCAGCCATGAGAAGACCTGATGCTGCACGGTGGTGAGGATTCTTTACAGATATATCATTATAGCCGACCACGAATGATCTCGGGCCATGAGTGCCGTTCTTGCCTGCAAGGACAGAATACTTTTCTTGTTCCTTGAAAGTGACATCGTTCTTTCCGAGAACGTAGTCCATCTGCTTCTTGGCCCATTCGCTCCATTCGGAAGGCTTGCCGTCGTTGTGATACTTATCGTAGAGGAGGCAGATCATCTGCATAGCGGTGTTGTAGCGGCAGCTGCCCCACTCGTTGAGCCATGCGAAGCCTCCGGGAGTTTCCTTGCCCTGCCAAGTGGAGAGACATTTTCCGAGGCAGTCCTTGTCCCAGAAATTGTCGAAAACGTACTGGTTCTTGCCCTGAGCGTTTCTGATCTTCTGAACGAGGTCGAGCTCGGGGTGAGCGTCGTTGATAACGGCCCACATAAGAGCGGCGCCGGACCACATATCGTTCCAGCAGTAGCACCAGCCGGAAGGAGCGTAGTAGTCGAAGATCTTATAGGCGTTGTCGAATACGGAGGCATCTCCGGTGGCCATATACATCCAGGCGGCGCCCCAGCAGAAGTCGTCCTCCCAATGATCGGACTTGTAGAACTGCATAGGACCGTCTGCGTTGTCGGAAAGGAGCTTAGCGACCTGAGCCTTACCGGCCTCGGAGTTGGGATCCTCGGGAGCGGGATTCTTCTCTACGGCTTCCACTGCGAACTTCCAGAGAGCCTTTGCGTAGTCGAGGGACTTATTGGCGTACTCCTCGTCGGTATCCTTGAAGTTGAGGTAGTTTATTGCGAGCGAAGCGCAGGCGGAGACTACGTAGTCTATCTGTGGCTTGTCGGCCGTGAGGAAGAAAGCGGGACGAGGCATAGTGTCTACCTCGGGGTTGTTCCAGATAGCGTGGTCGATGTTTCCTTCGCCGACCTGATAACAATGTGCGATGACGTTTCCGTCCTTGTCAAGGAAGGTACACTTCATGAGGTAGTCGTTGAAGTGGCGGAGAATAGTCTCGATGTGGGAATCCTGCTCGAGCTTCTTGTAAACGTCGCGGTATTCGTAGTAGCCCCAGCCGAGGGTGGCAGCACTGTAGTTCTCGGGCATACCGAACTCTACGTGGTCTCCGGCATCGTGGAAACCTCCGGCAACGTCGATAGTACCGTCGCCATCGGGATCGAGAACGTCCTTATACTTTGCCATGAACTCGGCGGAGAGGTTGGTTCCGCCCTTGCTGGTCTTGGTGGTAACGCCGTCCCATTCGATCATGGGAACGTGGGCGTCGTAGGCGTGGCAGTCTCCACGCCATGAAAGTCGTGTGTCACGCTTTACTGTATCTCCGCACATATTGGCGTCATAGAAATACAGCGAGTACTGAAGAGAACGTGCGTAGTCGATATCAAGACCGGAGTCCTGTACGACTTCACTGATAGGAGCGCAGAACTGCTGCTCTTCAGATTCGTCAGCGGCAAGTACCGGAGCAGTTGCAGCGATACTGGTCGCAAAGGTGGCAGCGCCGATAAGACCGGCGATGATACGGTTTGAAAGCTTCATTTTTTCATCATCCTCCTAAATGATTAGAGTTTATCAATTATATTTAACAGGAACCTTTGTATCTGTAATGCGTCCTGCGGAGTTATACCGCTGGAATCACGATCAAATACGTTGGCGTTCACCTGTCCCTTATCTGTTATTTTCATCGGATCTGTGCCGTCTATACCGAATCTGTCCGGATTCGAGAGCGACTGCATTATGAGGACAACATCGTTCATCTTAACGAAGCCGTCGCAGTCAGCGTCTCCGGGGAGATAGGTCTCAGGCTCAGGATCAGTTGTGCCCTGACTGTCCAGCGGATAGGCTTTAAGATCCGGCAGCTCATCAAGAGTTATGCAGTAGTCGCTGGTGTATATTTCCTTCAGGCTGTCCACAGGATTGTTCTGCTCGCTTGTGAGGTAGGTCTGATACCAGGGGCAGAAGTACAGCCAAGCGGCCTTGTCGTTGACAAGGTTCTCCAGTGACGGGATAGAGTCGTTCTCAGACATCGCAACCATTTTCTTTCCGTTGGTGCCTTTGACAAGGCTGTAGAAAGTGGAGGCAATAGAACTGAGGTTAGGCTGTCCGTCAGCAGCATTGTACTTGTCGTAGCCGATCATATCCACAACATCGTCTCCGGGATACCAGTCAGCAGATACCGGTGAGGTATAGCCTGTCCACTCCCAGATCAGATTGTCGAGACCGTATTCATTGGTGAGCTTATCATAGAGAAGCCTATAAAGTTCCTTGCAGGGCTCGGGTCCCTCAGCTCCCCACCAGAACCAGCCGCCCTCAGCCTCATGGAGAGGTCTCCAGATGACAGGTACATCAGCATCCTTGAGCTTTTTAAGCTGTGCAGCGATAAAATCTATGTCTTTCAGGAGCAGTTCGTTCTCCCAGGTACCTTCCTCCAGTGCTTTGGAAATACTGAAAGTAGTGAAAGGAGTATTTCCGGTGGATTCAACGTAGAATGCGGTAGTCTTGCTGCCTTTTTCAACAGGCACGTTCCAGTGCCAGGTGAGGGTAGCGATGCCCTTGTACTCGTTTACCCACTGGATAGCTCTCTCGGGAGCGTGATCCTCCCAGCTTGAAGTGGAGTTGTATGCCAGAAGGTCGATACCTCTTATGGCAGGCTGCTTGCCGGTAGTCTCTTTGATATAAGTGAACTCAGCCTCGTTGTCCACTATATAGTTCTTACAGGTCGGATCAGCGTTGATATTGTAATTATGCTCGCCGCAGTATTCCTGCTGACCGGCGATGATGTGCTTTCCGTACTGATCGCAGAGGTAGCTGTAGAGCCTCTTTGCCGAATCAGAAGCGTTCTTGTTTGAGAGCTGCCTTGTAGGGGAGAGCTCTGTCAGCGACTTATCGGCAGGTTTAAGCGTGAGATAGTCGAAGAAGGTGTAGCCCCAGTATGCTTTCAGCTCGATGGTATTCTTTCCGGCTCTGAGGTTGATGACTCCGCCGGAGGTCTCACTGAAGCTCTTGTTGTACGGGAAAGTGACCTCGCCCTGGTTCACTCCGTTTACGTTCAGGTACTGTACCTTCTTGTTGGGATCGCTTGGTTCGCAGTAGCATATCGCCAGCTCATAGAGCCCTGTCTCGGGGACATCTACTTCGACGCTGACGGTGGTACCTTTCTGGTCAAGGTAGGAAAAGCCCTTTCCTGAAAAGGTATCGAATTGTGTGTCGGCCGGGAAGTCTTTCGCCTTATCAAAGCCTTCCAGTCCTGTGTCGTAGATCTTGCCGCCCTGTGTTGCACCGTCTTCAAACTCGTACTTCAGAACGGTGTCTGCCGCTGCAGCGTTCCTGCGTGGCAGAACGGCCGGATCTGCACCTGCTGCTGCGATGACTGCGGCAAGTGCTGTGCCGACAGAAGATCTGAGCAGTGTTCTCATAGGTATGACCCTCCTTTGTAATTCTGATCGCTTAAATACGGACAGACTGTTGATAATTTAAGTTAAATTATCATAGCTGCCCTCATTACATAAAGCTTGCGCTTTAATAATAACATGATTTCACAAAAAAATCAATAGTTTTTTAATAAATCCACCGAAAATGGTCAATGAGCAGTAATAGGCAATATTTGGTCAGAAACGGCGGCGCTTATAACGGCGCTTCCGTCGGAACATAACTGATGTTATGGCGGCTGCCAGCAGCACTGAACCAGCTATGCCGAAAGCATCCGGGATCTCAATCGGAGCATTGCTGCTGTCGTGAAGGCTGAACTCATTGTTCTCTCCGGACACATAGCGGTATTCCATGGAGTTATCGGCGGCATATTGCTCAGCAGGGCTGCCGTATTCCACTGCCATGGCGAAATCTTCAGTCAGTGAATGGCGGCTGCCGTCCGAATCGAAGCCTATGGCTTCATTGCCGAATGTCTTGACGGAGGCCGGGACATACATTTCTGTCAGGGAATCGCACATGAAAAACGCATAGTCTCCGATAGACAGAAGGGCAGAGTCCATATTGACGCTGCTCAGGGCAGTGCAGCCGCAGAAAGCGAATTTTTCTATTGCCTTTACGCCTGACGGAATCGTTATCTCTGTCAGTGCAGCGCAGCTCCGGAAGCAGGAATCCGGTATCCTTTTTATTTTTTTCGGCAGAGTTGCATAGCTCAGTGATGTACACCGGCAGAAGCAGCCCATTCCGATCTCCTTCACATTCACAGGCAGGTCAGCCGATTCAAGTGCTGTGCAGCCGAAAAAGCAGTGATGTCCCATGCGTTCAAGGCTATCCGGGAGTATGATCTGCTTCAGCGAAACACATTCATAAAAAGCGTTGTCACGTATCTCTGTTACAGGGCAGCCTTCTATCTCCGGCGGAACGACTATGAACGAGGGTTCTCCTATGAAGCCTGTAACAGTTGCTTTACCGTCTATTATCGAGTATGTTATATCTTTGATATTCTGATCCATTAAGATACCTCCTTGTCAATGAGGAGATTATACAACATGATATACCGCTTGTTAATAACGGATATTCTGCGTATTCCTGTAAGAAAACAGAAATTTCGCCGCATAGTGATGTATATGCTGCGGATATACTATTATAATCCAGCGATAAACCAGTTTCCCTGACGAAAAATACTTGCGGAAAATGTCGGGATGATGTATAATATACGTGAGTGAAAAAACTATGTATATTTTGAATTTTTCTGCCAAGTATCTATTGCGAGGTGAGAAAAATGAAAAAGTACATCGATATCATAGCGGTCGGAGGACTTCTGCTCTCCATATTCATATCAAATACCCTCTCTTTTGTCAGGGACGGCCGCAGCCTTGACCGGCTGAGAGGCAGCGTGCTCAGAATGCATATACTGGCGGATTCTGACAGCGAAGAGGATCAGGCGCTGAAGCTTCTTGTAAGAGATGAACTGCTGAAAAACAGCGACGCCATATTCGGGAATGCTGATTCCCTTGAGGAGGCGGAGACTGCCGCAGCGGAAAAGCTTCCGGAGATAACTGCGCTGGCGGAAAAGACACTGAGGAGCCACGGCTGCAGCGATAAGGTGACTGCTGAGATAGCTGATGTGGATTTTGACGAACGTGTTTACGGAGACATAACCATGCCGGCAGGTACTTACAGGGCGCTGCGAATAAAGATAGGTAAGGCTGAGGGACATAACTGGTGGTGTGTCATGTATCCGCCTCTTTGTCTTCCAGCTGCCAGGGAAGTGAAGGATGATAAGGAGACTGAAGAGGAGTTTTTCGACGAAAAAGAGCAGGATATCATTTATCATCCTAAGAAATACAGGCTTAGATTTGCAATATGGGACAAAATAAAAAGCTGGCTCAATTAATGAGTTGTGCAATGTGCTGAAAATCTAAGTCGCCCTTGACAAATGCTGTCAGAGGGTGTATACTATTCTAGTAAACAAAGCAGAACTATGCGTTCTCACCGTCAGGCTGAGCTTAAACGGTCAATATGTGAATGAAGCTGCAAAAGGCAGTTTTGTAAGTGTATTGTGTGAGTGCGGATAATTTCTGCACTCATTTTTGTTTTATAATTTTATAGTTGGAGGTGCTTGACTATTAGCAAACAGGAACTGCAGATCAACGAAGAGATAAGAGACAAGGAAGTTCTCGTAATCGACGCTGACGGAACGAAGCTCGGTGTTTTATCATCCAAGGAGGCACAGCAGATAGCCTTTGATAAGGATCTCGATCTCGTTAAGATCGCTCCCAACGCAACGCCGCCCGTATGCCGTGTAATGGATTACGGAAAGTATTGCTTTGAGCAGGCTAAGCGTGAGAAGGAAGCCAGAAAAAATCAGAAGATCGTTTCTATCAAGGAGATCAGAATGTTCTCTACGATCGATACCCACGATTTTGAAACAAAGGTGAATCAGGCTGTAAAGTTTTTGCAGGGAGGAGACAAGCTTAAGGTGTCTGTAAGATTCCGTAAGCGTGCTATCGCTCATCCTGAGCTTGGAAACGAGCTGCTTGACAGATTCAAGGAAGCAGTTTCAACAGTCGGCACTGTGGAAAAGCCAGCTAAAATGGAGGGACGAAGCTTAGTAATGTTCGTTTCCCCGAAGGCTGCTAAGTAAGGAGGATCATATAATGGCAAAGGTTAAGGTTAAAACTCATTCAGGCGCTAAGAAGCGTTTTAAGGTTACAGGTACCGGTAAGGTCAAGTATCAGCACACCAATAAGAGACACAGACTTACCCAGAAGGATACCAAGCGTAAGAGAATCGCTCGTAACGCAGGCGTAGCTGATTGCACAAACGCTCCTACAATCAAGAAGCTCGTTCCTTATCTCTGATTCGTAAGCGGTATTTCCGCATAAAGAAGGAACATTGACCGGTTGACCCGTAATTTTATTTTTGGAGGTAAAAGACTATGGCACGTATTAAAGGTGCAATGATGACTCGTAAGAGAAGAAATAAGACTTTAAAGCTTGCTAAGGGCTATTTCGGCGCTAAGAGCAAGCACTTCAAGATGGCTAAGCAGGCCGTAATGAAGTCAGGCAACTATGCTTACATCGGAAGAAAGCAGAAGAAGAGACAGTTCAGACAGCTTTGGATCACAAGAATCTCTGCTGCTGCTAAGCTCAACGGCATGAACTATTCAACATTCATGAACGGCTGCAAGAAGGCTGGCATCACTCTCAACAGAAAGATGCTCTCCGAGATCGCTATCAACGACGCAGCAGGATTTACTGCTATCGCTGATAAGGCTAAGGCAGCTCTTTAATGGAAGAAAAAAACACGCTCCTTTAATATAAAGAGCGTGTTTTCTTGTAGTGAATATCTTATCGGCGGCAGCGCAAGCAGTCCTCCGGGATAAGACGCTCCTGCCGCCGTTACCTCTTTCACATACGGAGGTGACCGTACTTTTGGAAAACATCATCACATCAAAGGACAACCCTGTAATCAAGCTGTATCAGAAGCTCTCTTCTTCAAAAAAAGAAAGACTTCAGTACGGCTTATTCGTGTTGGAGGGACTCAGGATCACCGAGGATGCCCTTAAAGAAGACAGCGGGATAACTCACCTCATCCTCACAAAGCGTGCGGAGGAGAAATTCGGACAACAGCTTTTTCAGGCTGATTTGAGAGATACAAAAACGATTGTTATTTCAAATGAACTTGGAAACAGGATAGCTTCCACCGATACCACTCAGGGAGTTTTCGCAATATGCCGGATACCGCATATGCCGGATGTACTGCATCTCATCTCGGACGGAGGAAGATTCGTCGTCCTTTCCGGACTTCAGGATCCCGGCAATGTGGGCATGATAATCCGTACAGCAGACGCTCTTGGTCTTGACGGAGTGATAATGTCCGGAAGCTGTGAGCTGTTCAGCCCTAAGGTAATACGCTCGACAATGGGATCTGTATTCCGTATGAGGATAGCTGTGGAGAACGATGAGGATGTGCTTTTTGCTGCCCTTGCCGAAAACTCAGTTACCGCTTCTGCGGCGGTTATCGACAAGGACGCTCTTCCTGTAACTGAATGTAAATTCGAGGGGAGCCAGGCTGTGTTCATCGGAAATGAGGGCAACGGCCTGAGCCCTGAAACTGCGGCAAGATGCAGCAGAAAGATAATAATACCTATGCACGGCAACATCAATTCCCTGAATGCCGCAATGGCTGCCGGGATACTGATGTGGGAACTAAAAAAATGACCGGAGGGAGGCTTTCTTGTGGACGAAACTAAATACTGGCTCTGGCTGACAATGGTATTCGGCACAGGAAACCGGCGCATCTGGGAGGCTGTGAGCCTGTTCGGAGGAGCAAAGGAGACATATTTTGCCCTTACAGACGGCGGCCATGACCTGGAGCTTACAGAGAATGAAGCAGCAAACGTGACAAAGGTGGATATGAGCCGTGTCACTGATCATATATCACAGTGCGGAAAAATGAACATCAGCCTTGTCTGCTACGGCAGCCCGGAGTATCCGGCACAGCTGAGACATATTTTCAATCCGCCGGCAGTACTCTATTACAAGGGCAATATCTCCTGTCTCAACGGCAGAAGGACTGTCACGGCTGTGGGTACAAGAAGGGCTTCTGATTACGGTCTCAATGCGGCTTACCGTATCTGCGGAGAGCTGGCCGGCAGCGGTCTCGTCATCGTCAGCGGCTTTGCACTGGGAACGGATATAACCGCCCATATGGCTGCTGTAGAGCACAACAGCCCTACAGCCTGTGTTATGGGCTGCGGACTGGATGTTGACTATCCCAAGGACAATTTCAGATTCAGGGACAGCATAATCACAAATGGAGGTGTATTCGTCTCGGAATATCCTCCGGGAACGCCGCCTCATCCGCAGAATTTTCCAAAGCGTAACCGTATCCTTGCAGGGCTTGGATATGTAGCGGTGGTCTTTGAGGCTTCAATCAAGAGCGGTTCGCTCATAACTGCCGATCTTGCGGCAGCTCAGGGCAGGGAGGTATTCTGTCTTCCGCCTGCTGATATATTCAGCAATGCCTTCTCAGGAAATACAGAGCTCCTGAAAAACGGTGCCAACGCACTTTACAGTGCTCAGGATATCGTTGACTGTTTCCGCATAGGAGGAGCACTTGACAGCGAGATACGTTCGGAGGATATCGCTGCAATAAGCAGCTTCGGCTACGAGCGCAGCAAAAACACTGACGGCGATGAGCTGATAAATGGTATAAAGACTGCTTCCCGGAAAGCCGGGCGCAGAAAAGATAAAAAGGCGGCTGCTGAAAAGAAGAGCGCTGCCGAAAAGGATGTTAAGGAAAAAACTGAAAATACATCACGGGATGATCTTACGGAGCTCCAGCAGCGGATATGCGGCCTGATAAGCTCAGGCACAGTCCATGCCGACGCAATAGCCGGCGCACTGGATATCGATGCGGCAGAGCTTATGATGGAATTTACCGAGCTTGAAGTAATGGGCGTTATCCGTTCACTTCCCGGAAAGATGTTTGAAATAAATGAATAGAGGTATGGATAGATGTCGGATCTGGTAATAGTTGAGTCGCCTGCAAAGGCGAAGACCATTCAGAAGTATCTGGGGCCTGGCTATGAGGTCGTGGCTTCAATGGGTCATGTGAGAGACCTGCCCAAGTCAAAGATGGGCGTGGACAAGGAGCATGATTTCCAGCCGCAGTATACTGATATGAAGGGCAAGGAAGATGTTATAAAAGAGCTGAAGAAGCGTGCTAAAAAATGCGATAAAGTTTATCTCGCAACCGACCCTGATCGTGAGGGAGAGGCTATATCATGGCATATAGCACAGATGCTGAAGCTCGATATGGAGGACAACAACCGTGTTGCCTTCAATGAGATCACAAAGACCGGTGTGAAGAACGGTATGAGCAATCCTCATAAGATAGACGTTGATCTTGTCAACGCTCAGCAGGCAAGGCGTATCCTTGACCGTCTTGTGGGCTATGAGCTCAGCCCCTTCCTCTGGAAAAAGGTCAAGAGAGGCCTTTCCGCCGGAAGAGTTCAGTCAGTTGCAGTCAGACTTGTAGTTGACAGGGAGAATGAGATAAGAGCCTTCATCCCCAAGGAGTACTGGTCTATTGATGCCAAGTTCACTGCACCCGGTTCAAGGAAGGTATTTGATGCTTCTCTGGTGGCAGTTGACGGAGAGAAGCTGGAGATACCGGATCAGGCTCAGGCAGACGGTCTGCTTGCACGTCTTGAGGGTGCAGAGTATACAGTTACATCTGTAAAAAAGAGAGTTACAAAGAAACAGCCTGCACCTCCGTTCATAACCTCCACATTGCAGCAGGAGGCTTCAAGGAAGCTTGGCTTCAGTGCAAAGCGCACCATGAAGGCTGCACAGGAGCTTTACGAAGGTGTGGATGTTGAAGGCGTAGGTGCTGTAGGTCTTATCACATACATGAGAACAGACAGCCTGAGAATATCCGATGAGGCGAAGGCTGCTGCCGCTGAGTATATCGGCGTGGTATACGGCAAGGATTATCTGCCGCCGGAGCCAAGAAACTTCAAATCTAAGAACAATGCACAGGATGCCCACGAAGCGATACGTCCTTCAACTCCGGAGCTGACTCCGGACAGGGTAAAGTCAAGCCTTTCCAGCGACCAGTTCAAGCTCTACAAGCTCATCTGGGAGAGATTCATCGCAAGCCAGATGGCAAATGCTCTGCTGGACACTGTTTCCGCAGATATCGATGCAAACGGCTGCACATTCAGGGCATCCGGTTACTCTGTGAAGTTTGACGGATTCATGGCACTCTACGTAGAGTCCACCGACAACGAGGAGGGCAGCAAGAAAATGCTGCCGGAGCTTAAGGCTCAGGATAAACTGAAGCTGAAGTCCATAACCGGAAACCAGCATTTTACACAGCCGCCTCCGAGATACACAGAAGCTTCGCTTATCAAGGCGCTGGAGGAGAACGGTATCGGCCGTCCGAGTACCTATGCGCCGACCATTACTACTATAACTGCGAGACGCTATGTTGAGCATGAGGGCAAGGCACTCAAGCCCACAAACCTTGGCGAGGTAATAACAGAGCTGATGAAGGAGCACTTCAACAAGATAGTTGACGCTAAATTCACAGCCGGCATGGAAAATGACCTTGATGAGGTAGAGCACGGCGAAAAGGATTGGGTAAGCACTCTCCATGAGTTCTACGATGACTTCTCAAAGACGCTGAAAAAGGCTGAGGAGGCTATGGAGGGCAAGCGTGTCAAGGTGCCTGACGAGGAGACAGACGTTGTCTGTGAACAGTGCGGAAGGAACATGGTAATAAAGTACAGCAAGTTCGGAAAGTTCCTTGCCTGCCCTGGATTCCCTGACTGCCGCAACACCAAGAAGATAGTGAACGAAGCTGACGGAAGCTGTCCACGCTGCGGAAAGAAGATGCTGCTGAAAAAATCAAAGAAGGGCAGGAGCTTCTACGGCTGCGAGGGATATCCGGATTGCAGCTTTATGACATGGAATGTGCCCACAAATGAGGTATGCCCTCAGTGCGGAAAGCACCTGTTTATGAAGGGCGGAAAATCCGGCAGGCTGGTCTGCGAGAATGAGGGCTGCGGATATGAAAGAGAGCTGAAGAAATGAGCGTGACCGTAAATGTTATCGGCGCCGGTCTTGCAGGCTGCGAGGCTGCATGGAGGATCGCACAGTCCGGCATCGGCGTTAAGCTTTATGAGATGAAGCCGGAGAAGTATACTCCTGCTCATAAGTACGGCGGCTTTGCAGAGCTGGTTTGCTCAAATTCACTGAAGGCTGCAAGGCTTGAATCAGCAGCCGGACTTCTGAAATACGAAATGGAGCTGCTGGGCTCACTGACAGTGCCCTGTGCAAAGGAAAACTCCGTTGAGGCAGGCGGTGCGCTTGCAGTTGACAGAGAGAAGTTTTCCGACGCAGTTACCGAAAAGATAAAGACACACCCGCTTATAGAGATAATCCCCGGGGAAGTGACATCACTTCCGGAGGGATATACCGTGATCGCCACAGGTCCCCTTACCTCCGGGGCAATGGCAGATGTGATAAAGGAGCTCTGCGGCGAAGGACTGAGCTTCTATGACGCAGCTGCTCCGATAGTTACCTATGAGAGCCTTGACAGGGAGAAGGTTTTCTACGCTTCACGCTACGGAAGAGGCGAGGCGGATTATGTGAACTGTCCCATGAACAAGGAGGAATACCTTGCATTTTATGAGGCACTTATCGGTGCGGAGAAGGTTCAGCTCAAGGATTTTGAGACTCATCCCTTCAGTGTATACGAGGGATGTATGCCGATAGAGGAGCTTGCACGCCGTGGAGTGGATACCATGAGATTCGGCCCCATGAA
>JAAYBK010000068.1 GCA_012718885.1 Ruminococcus sp.
CCTCGGAAGTATTATCTGCAAAAGAGCCGGAAATATTCTTTTTTGCTATTGCAAAGACGGTGAGAATATGATAAAATAGACATATAACCTAAGCGATGCGGAAAGGAGCTAATTTATGAGCGATATGAATAAAGAGCCAGAGGAGCTGGAGGATAACGGGAATTATATAACCCTCACAGACGATGACGGACAGGACATCTCCTTCGAGGTGCTGGATACTATCGAGTACAAGGACAGACTTTTTGCCGTACTTCTTCCCTTTGATGATGAGGATGATGAAGTAGTCATACTTGAGGTGATCCCCGGTGAAGATCCTGAAATGGATGATTTTGTCACAGTTGACGATGAAGAGCTTCTCAACGAGGTATTTGAGGAGTTCCAGAAAAGAGGAGACGAGGAGTAAAAGCTCTTCTGTGATCCGGAAAACAAACAGCTCTGAGCTTGATTCAGGGCTGTTTTTCATGTATATCATGGATTTTCTTCTGTTATACTTGTTTTGTTCACAAAGGTGTGTTATAATTATATCAATATCGAAAACAGCGGAGGTAATTTGATGAAATACAGTAAATTTGCGGCATTTGCAGCGGCATTGGCAATAATAGGCGGACAGTCTGTTCCGCAGACAGCAATGAGCCCTGCGGCAGTATATGCGGCCGATACGGAACAGATCGCTGGTGAAGTAACGCTCAGGGTGGGAGAGAGCGCTGTGCCGCAGCAGACTTCAGGCACAGAAACACCGGCCTGGACAAGCGATGATCCTAAGATCGCAACGGTGAGTGCTGCCGGAAAAATAACCGGAGTATCCGCCGGTACTACCTACATAAACGCCATATTCTCTTCCGGGATACAGAAGTTCAGGATTACCGTTACCCCAAAGGAAAACGGCGAGGAGGAGCAGGAGAAGATCACCGACCTCGGAACAGTTGAGCTGGACAATGATCATGCGGCGGTATCTGCCAAGCTGAATAACGCTCCCGAGGGCGAGCAGGTATGGTCGTCATCAGATACATCTGTTGCAGTTGTTGACCAGGAGGGCAATATAACTGCCGCCGGCCCGGGAGAATGTACGATAAAGGCTGTTATAGGCAAAAACATCTATGTGCTCAAAGTCGTTTCAACGTATCAGCCTGAGCTCATCCAGCCGGAAAAGAAGAGATATGACCTGGGCAGCGTAACACTCGATGACGCTTCACCCTCAAAGGCCATGGAGCTGGGACTGCCTGAGGGTACAGCGATAACATGGAAAAGCAGCGATGAAAAGGTGGCAACAGTCACCGCTGACGGAAAGCTGTATGCCCATTCTACCGGAAACTGCACAGTTACCGGAGAGACAGCAGAAGCAGTATACACTCTGAAAGTGACCTCCACCTATACCGGTTCATCGGATGTGACTGAAAAAGTGATCGGGGAAGTGAAACTCACACAGAGCATACCTGACAAGAAGCTGAACCTGACCAGCGATGAGCTCAGCGGCATAAAATGGAGCACCACTGACGATAAAGTTGCCATTCCTGACGGAAATGGAATGATAATCGCTGTAGGCGCAGGAAAGTGCGATATCAGGCTGGAGAAGGATGGCATATTGTACATCGTCCATGTTGAATCTGAGTTCAGACCTGCATCAGAGCTGAGCGAAAAGGACTGCGAAGGCCAGATAATAGGTCTGGGCAATAAAATGGAGCTTTCCGGCGGAAGCAGCGAAGTACTGAAGTGGGAATCACTTAATGAAGATGTAGCAGTAGTGGACGAAAAGGGCGTTGTTACCTCAAAGTCGGAGGGGATAGCAGTCATAAAGGCACATTATGCCGATTATTCCAGTGCCATAGCCGTGAATGTAAAGGTGATCTCGCTTTCCGGAGACGCAGACTGCGACGGAAAGGTAAAGATGAACGATGCAGTCCTCATAATGCAGTCCATATCCAACCCTGACAGATTCACTCTTGAGGGCAAGGGCCGAGAAAATGCGGACTGCTTTGGCGGAAAAGACGGCATAACTCCCAATGACGCCCTTGCTGTACAGAAGTATCTGCTGAATATCTATAAATCATTGCCGGTAGAATAATGAGCGCTGCTTAGGGAAGGCTCTGCCTTCCCTCTGACACCCGTCTGCAAGAGTATCAATACCCCTCAGGACTTCCGTTTTTTGCCGTCTTCGGCGTTTTGTTTTTATTAGTATTACTGAAAGGATTAACCATGAAGATCACTTCACAAAGCAACCAGCGTGAACTGCTGCGAAGCGTTGTAAGCTCGGAAATGACCGAAGCGGAATTCGTTTCCCTCCTCGAGGATGACAATGAGCCGCTGAGGCAGTTCTTCAGCTATTACAAATGCGCTATAATGGAAATTGAAACTAAATTCAGAGTGCTCAACGAGCAGTTCTCTCTTGACGGGGAGAGCAACCCCATAGAGTTCATGCAGTCCCGTGTCAAAAGCTACGGCAGCATATACCATAAGGCCTCGGCAAAGAATATCCCTATGCGGCTTGAGAGCATCGAGCAGGAGGTAAATGATATTGCCGGCATAAGAGTTGTCTGCTCGTTCATACAGGACATTTACCGCCTTGCTGACTGTTTCCTCAGCCAGGACGATATCTTCCTCATCGAGCGAAAGGACTACATAAGCTCTCCTAAGCCCAATGGCTACAGGAGCCTGCATCTTATCGTTGCCGTGCCCATATTCCTTGAGAATGAGAAGAGACTGGTCAAGGCGGAGGTGCAGCTCAGGACTATAGCTATGGACTTCTGGGCAAGCCTTGAGCATAAGCTCAGATATAAGAAAGATCTCTCCCAGGAGAAGCTGGCACTGCTCTCAGACAGCCTGAAGGATTGCGCTGATGAGAGCGCGCGCTGGGATGACCGTATGCAGGAGATACGGAACATGCTTGAAGAATGAAACGGAGGCCATTATGAAAACAGCACTTACTATTGCCGGAAGCGACTCCAGCGGAGGAGCAGGAATACAGGCAGATATAAAGACCATGACAGCAAATGGAGTTTATGCCATGAGCGCCATAACAGCACTGACTGCTCAGAACACCACCGGAGTTACAGGCATAATGGACGTAACCCAGGATTTCCTCGGTAAACAGCTTGACAGCGTTTTCACTGACATCTTTCCCGACGCAGTGAAGATAGGCATGGTGTCCTCTTCAGGGCTGATATCAGTCATTGCAGAGAAGCTCCGTGAGTACGGGGCGAAGAATGTAGTTCTCGATCCGGTAATGGTAGCGACGAGCGGAGCACGTCTTATCTCTGAGGATGCTGTGGAAACACTGGTTGAGAAACTAATACCGCTGGCAGATGTTATTACTCCCAATATCCCCGAGACCGAGGTGCTGGCGGATATGAAAATAAATACTGCTGAGGATATGGAGGCGGCAGCAAGGCTTATTTCCGAGCGGTATGAATGTGCAGTATTGTGCAAGGGCGGACACAGTCTGAATGACGCAAATGACCTTCTCTGGCATAACGGCAGAGGAGATTGGTTCAGCGGCCGTCGTATCGATAATCCCAATACTCACGGCACGGGCTGTACGCTTTCAAGCGCCATTGCCTCAAATCTCGCCAAGGGCTATGGCATGAAAGAGGCTGTAGAGAGGGCAAAGAGTTATATTTCCGGAGCGCTTGCCGCAATGCTTGACCTTGGAAAAGGCTCCGGCCCTATGGATCATGCCTTTGCCATAAAGAACGAATATACAAAATAAAAAGCCCATGTTATAAAACATAGGTTGCGCCTGAATTATTCCGGAAAATGTTTAAGGGGATCTTTTAAAGATCCCCTTAATATCTTTTATGCAAGTCTCACGCAAGAGTGAGACTTTTTTGTTGATTATTCAACAGGAACGATCCAGCCGAACTTGTCCTCGATCTTGCCCCACTGGATACCTGTCATTGTATCATAGAGCATCTGAGAGATCTTGCCAATCTTGTTGCCATTGATCTCCATTACCTTATCGTTCCACTTGAGGTGGCCGACAGGAGAGATAACAGCAGCAGTACCTGTACCGAATACCTCGTCAAGCTTGCCGGCATCATAAGCGTCAGCGATCTCCTGGATATCGATACGTCTTTCCTCAACCTCAAGACCCATTGACTTGCAGACCTCGATAGCAGACTTTCTTGTGATACCAGGGAGGATAGAGCCCTGGAGCATAGGTGTAACTACCTTGCCGTCGATAACGAAGAAGATGTTCATAGCACCGACTTCCTCGATGTACTTCTGCTCAACACCGTCGAGCCAGAGTACCTGAGAGTAGTTCTGCTTGTGAGCCTCGTCCTGACCGATAAGAGAAGCAGCGTAGTTACCGCCTGTCTTAGCAAATCCCATACCGCCTCTTACTGCACGGACATACTTGCTCTCAACGTAGATGTTAACAGGGTTGAGGCCGCTCTCGTAGTAAGCGCCGGAAGGTGAAAGGATGATCATGAAGAGGTAGTGCTCGCCCGGCTTAACACCGAGGAAAGGATCTACAGCGATGATGAAAGGACGGATGTAGAGTGACTCGCCTTCCTTTGAAGGAACCCAATCCTTTTCAACCTTAAGGAGTTCCATAAGGCACTGCATACCGAGCTCTTCAGGAAGCTCCGGGATAACCAGTCTCTCATTGGCCTTGTTGAGTCTCTTGAAGTTCTCCTGAGGGCGGAAGAGCTGAACCTTGTTGTCAGCTGTTCTGTAAGCCTTGAGACCCTCGAAAACTTCCTGGCCATAGTGGAAGCACATAGCGGCAGGTGAAAGATCGATATTGCCATAAGGCATTATCTCAGGATCATGCCAGCCCTGACCCTCGTCATATGGCATAACGAGCATATAGTCAGTGAAGATGTGACCAAAGCCGAGCTTATCGCCGGGCTGTGGCTTAGCCTTAAGGGAAGCTGCTTTTGTGAATTTGATTTCCATTATACTCAACCTTCTTTTAAAATTATTTAACTTAGTTGTTTTGGTCGCTAACTGAGATGTATTTTTTTTCAAAGAGGCGCCTGCAAACTATTACAGTTGCAGCTGTGATACCTACAACGCAGACAGTCGCAGCGGCGGCTGTAATGATGATCTTTTCTGTATTCATAGATACACTTCCTTTGAAAAATAGTTTACAACACATAATTATAGCACATTAAAGTGTAAAATGCAATAGTCTGAGCAGAGTTTTTTTACTCATCGTAGGTGCGGACCCTAAGAACAGCGCCAAGCTCTTCTGCGATCTTTCTTGAAGCCTCGATCTGCTCCTGAGGGATAACGTCAACAACTGACATCATCACCTTTGCATTGCCGGCCTTTACGCAGTCGGCAGTGAATTTCTGCATGGCTTCAAACGCCTCAGGGAATTTCGGGCGTGTTACTGCCATATATTCATCCTTTGTGCCGGCGTTCAGGCTGACAGAGATAATGTCCAGAGCGCTGCAAAGCTCTTCTGCAATGCTTCTGCCGTGGATAAGGTCGCCAAGGCCGTTGGTATTTATCCTGAGCACGGGACATCCCTTTATACTGCGGAGATAA
>JAAYBK010000069.1 GCA_012718885.1 Ruminococcus sp.
CAAGCTGACCAAGAAGAACAGAGGTGTTGAGATAGTCCGCTGTAAGGATTGCGTATATCTCAATCGCCATGACTGCCCTATGTGCTACATAGAAAATAAGACATTGCAGTTCGCAGAGGTCAAGCCGAATTTTTATTGCGGCAAAGGTAGTCTTAGCGAGGAGGAATAGGATGAAAAAGATTCATCGTATATTTGAAAACTTCATAGAACCTTATGGGCTTTGCAGAGAACGTGATATCAAGCCTATACCGAGTATTGATACACCTTGGTTGCGGAAGAAGCTTAATAAGAGAAAAAGGGGAGGAAAGAGAAAATGACTGACACAGATATGCTCTACATGGCATCGCTTGAAAAGAGAAACTCAGAGCTCGAAGCAAAGGTGGCCGAACTTGAGGACAAGCACTGGAACGAGTGCAGGCAGATTGCTCATTATGATGATGAGCTGAAAACATCTGATAGACTGCTGGGCAAATCAATGTCCCAGTGTGTAGATCTCGATACGGAAGCCTGGAAACATACTGCTGAGAAAATCGAGCTTAAAGCGCTTCTCGGCGAGATCCGGCCAGTATTGAAGAGATCATACTTTGCAGATCCTGATGATACCAAATTAGCTAATGTGCTTTATGATAAGATCAATGAGCTGATAGGGAGGGAGTGATGATATGACTCATGAATTGAAAATACTTTCAAAATACTTCAATGATATTCTTTCACGGAAGAAAACTTTTGAAGTTAGATTTGATGATAGGGACTATAAAGGAAACGATAAGCTCCTGTTTCGTGAAATAGATGAAATCAACTATGATTATACCGGTCGTGAAGTCTGTGTGGATGTTCTCTATGTTTTGCGTGGTGATTACTGCAAAACCGGATATTGTATTATGAGTATTCAATTGCCACCGCTGCCGGTAGAATATGAAGCAGACGGATACGATGACGAAGGGAAGCTGATATATGACAAAGCTTACTGCCCATGCTGCCGGCAGGAATATGAAGTTGACTATGATAATCATGATAATTATTGTCGTAATTGTGGTCAGAAACTTAGCTGGAACGTTGCTTATTTGCCAGAGCTACTGACGGAGGAGAACAATGAAAACTAATCAAGATTTAGCGTTGATGATAGTTGAAGATTTATTCTGGGTAAGCCATACAGCTGCGAGGATGATAGGAATAGCTTTGATAATGATTTACAGAGGTGATTATTAATGAAAACACTCAGATTTATGGGGCACTCAGACGATACATTCGGTGAGTACGGTACAACAATGGATGACATTGACAACGCTGGCAGCGGCGATCCAATCCAGTGTGATGTCGAAGCAGACGGTACAGCTTTGATAGTTACCGGACAGTATGACCGCAACGGCACAGGCACCTGGGACATCGGTATCAGCTTACAGGACGAAGATCTCTCTTATCCTGACTGGGATATGCGTATTAGCTTCGAGGGATACACAACGATCCTTGAAATTGATGTACCGGACGATGTCGAGCTTACCTGGTATAACAACGGAGAGAGGACGGTGTAGAAGATGCTCGGATTTCTTATTGGCGTAATATTCGGCGGCACAGTCGCTCTGATAGCAATGTCCCTGACGATGTATCCAGACTGCGAGGATGATGAAGATGACGAAAAATAGATTCCGACTTGATCCTCTGAATGCTCGTTTCCGGATCCGGAACAATATCACAGGAGAGTATATTCATGCAACACTATTTGACATAAGGATATTTCCGACGAGAAGCCATGCAATAGCATTCATAAACAAGAAAAGTCTGAACAAGGCAGTCTATGACACGGAGGCGGTGATATAATGAAGCCTTGTGCTAAATGTGCCGGAAGGAAAATAAAATTTGTCCGAGACGAAGATCTGAGGATAACTGTAAAATGTGAAAAGTGTGGAGCAGAAGTAATCACTTCTTCTTTCACGGTAGATAATGCAACAGGATACTGGAACATGGAGCAGGCAAGAATTGAAAGGGCAAGAAAAGCCAAGGAGTTGAAAGAGGCTGCTGGATAAGTGGCCTCTCTATACTATTATAATAGTATATAAGGCAAGCGCCTGATGCCGGCGCATTGAATACTTGTAATGGGTATTATCTTAACGACCATTTATACAAGAGACTGAGTGAGTTGGAGGATGTAGAAAATGAGGAGCAAATACAGAGAGAAGTACTATGTCTGCGGAGACTATATGGAGGTAAACTTATATCCTGTGTATAAGATTGCTCGTCATAGAAAAAGAAAAGCGAGAGCGACAAGTGAGTGTCAGCAGAAAGTGAATCAGATGAACGCAGAGAACAAGTGCATAAGACTTGCTCATGCTAACTTCACAGCAGCTGACATGAAAGCGGATCTCACTTACGATACAAGACATCTTCCCGAGGATGATGAAGCTGCTGCCAGAGAGCTTGCCAATTTCTTTAGGAGAGTCAAAAGGTATAGAGCAAGCAA
>JAAYBK010000070.1 GCA_012718885.1 Ruminococcus sp.
CTTCAGTCCTCTTAGTATAGATATGGTATCCTCAACGGAGGGCTCGTCTACCATTACCGGCTGGAAACGTCTTTCGAGGGCAGGATCCTTCTCAATGTACTGGCGGTACTCGTTGAGAGTTGTAGCACCGATACAGTGCAGCTCGCCTCTTGCCAGCATAGGCTTCAGCAGGTTGCCTGCGTCCATAGCACCATCAGTCTTTCCAGCGCCGACGATAGTGTGGAGCTCGTCTATGAACAGGAGTATCTGTCCGTTGCTGTTCTTGATCTCATTCAGCACGGCTTTGAGACGCTCCTCAAATTCGCCTCTGTACTTTGCTCCGGCAACGAGAGCTCCCATGTCAAGGGAGAAGACCTTGCGGTCTTTAAGGCTGTCCGGAACGTCACCGGCCACGATACGCAGGGCAAGTCCCTCTGCGATAGCGGTCTTGCCAACGCCCGGCTCACCGATGAGGACAGGGTTGTTCTTGGTCTTACGGGAGAGGATACGGATGACATTGCGAATCTCGCTGTCTCGGCCGATGACCGGATCAAGCTTGTTGCGCCTGGCAAGCCCTACAAGCTCCTGGCCGTATTTTGTCAGCACATCGTAGGTATCCTCCGGATTTTCACTTGTTACACGGGTGTTGCCTCTTACGGACATAAGTGCGCTCAGAAACTTCTCCTTGTCGATATTGAAGGTGCGGAGAAGCTGTGAAACGTCCCTGTCCTTTGATGCGATAAGGGCGAGCATGATGTGTTCAACGGACACAAATTCGTCCTTCATGTCGTTTGCGATAGACTCTGCGGAGCTGAGGACACGGTCTGTTTCGGCGGAAATGCCAACTTCATTGCTTCTGCCGCCGCCTGTGACCTTCACGAGAGCGTTTATCTTCTGGTCAGTCTGGGATTCAAGTATATCCGGATCAACGTTCATCTTTCTAAGAAGCTGAGGAATAAGACCGTTGTCCTGTTTGAGAAGGCCTGCCAGGATATGAACAGGCTCTATGACTGTATTCGACTGCATCACGGCGATGCTCTGAGCCTTTCTTACGGCGTCGATAGATCTCTGAGTTAATTTCTCTGCATTCATAATGATATCCTCCTTTTATTCTTTAGGGAATTAATGACCGCTGCTGTTTATATCATATTTTTATTGATGATTTCCTTGTATTATATGCACTAAACTATGCCTTCCCCAAGCAGTTCAATATACCTTTTTTCCAGCAGGGGAGCATTCTCCGGGAAGCTGTGGGGATCTGTGAAGTATATCTGTATAGCGCTGTTCAGGTCGCTGAGATAACGACTTATCGCCTCGCCGGACTGCTCCTCTGACAGACCTGCGTTTATCAGCTTTCTTGTAAATGTGCCGCCTGATATGGCTGACGAGTAACAGGCTATTCCCAGCGCCGCAAGCTTTGACGCCTCCATTTTCGCCCGATATCTGAAAAAGCTTCCGAACATATCCGTCAGCACATCGCTCTGCGTTCGTATCTGCACTCTAAGGGTGCCGATGTACTGATCCGGCAGCCTGTCCAGTTCCACTTTATAGTTTATGGTAGGGCGGTATTTGAATTCGAGTGCAGTCCGCAGGGTCATCAGCGAGGCGGAACGCTGCTGCTGGATTCGGAAACTGCTGCTTATCATATCAGACACAGTCTGGAAAATATCGTGCATTCGCATTTCGGGGGTGACGCAGGAGAGGTTTTCGGCAAGTATCTGGTTTATCAGGTTGGAACGGCTTGTCCCACGCCGGTAGGCCTCTGCGTCGACGGCTTTTATAACATCGTCCATGAGGACGAGGCTGTAGACGCTTTTTTTCATATTCATCTCCTCCTTTATATACAGAGTATCACGGATTATAGAATTTGTCAAGCGGATTATATAATCTTTCACGCAAATTTCACAATGCAAAAAAATCCTTCCCGTTCAGGGAAGGAAACATCGGTTCAAACGGAAATCCGTTTAGCACTGTGAACCGAGCCATAGACAATAAGTTAAAACAAGTTATTGAGAATAGAAAACATGAAAAAATTACAAATGAAAGGGGTTAGTTTTATGTGTTAATGAAACTTTTTCTATGGCGTGCAAATGAATAATACTCATTATCAAGTACATGAGAGGGGAGGGCACTTGATACTGAATACCAATATCTTCATTTGCTGATTGTATTATAGCGCATATCCGGCCCTATTGCAATAAACAAAAATGCACAAAAATGCACAAAAGTGTAATTTGGACTATTTTTTTATATTTTTCAAGTTAACTTTTTATTAATTAGCTATATATGTTTCTTTATTTACAGTTGTTTTATAATTTTTTCTTTATTTTGTCGAAAATAGATTTTGTCCGTTCTCTACTGTCTTTGTATCTGATTTGCTTCCGTTAATTACTGTGTTGAAGCTGCTGCCGGAGGAGATCTCAGGTGCCAGCATCATAAGGCAGCGGAAGTTATTATGAGGGGCAAAGCTCACCATTTTCTTGCCGTTGAGCAGCATCTCCACTGAGCTTCCGGATGAAACGGATTCGCCCAGATCAACGATTATGAAGGGGTTATCCGAGTAGGTGGGAGGTGAGACCTGATTTCCGGCAGCAAAGAGATAGCCGTCGGTGTAATTGAAGGTTCCGGCAGCGTATACGGAGCTCTTTTCCTCCTTGGTGCCGCCTGAAACGATAGTGCTGCCGCCGTTGATGTTCAGAGTTCCTTTGGACTTGATGCCGTTTGTGCCGCCGTTGATATTGATGGTGCCGCCGTTTATTGTTATGTCATCGTTGGCGATAAGTCCGGATTTATCGGAATTGATATTGTAAATGCCGTTCTCAACGATTATATCGTCGTCGCTGGAGATGCCGTGGGAGTTATTGGTGGTTATGTTCAGGGTGCCGTTGCCCTTGAAGCGCAGGGTGTCGTTGGAGCAGATAACGCCGTTCTTGCCCTTGTCCTTGACGCCGCCGCTGAGGTTGTTCGTTGTGCCCTCACGGACCTTGATCGTACACTTCTTAGCCTCATATACGAATATTGCCGGGCCGGAGGAATTAGAGATATCCACGCCGTCCAGAACTACAGTAACATGATCCTCTGTGGCTGTATTCACGCAGATCTGTCCTTCGGATACCTTTCCGGAGAAGCGGTAGTCGCCGCCGGCAGTTATTGTTGCAACAGAGCCGGAAACTGTAACGTTTTCGCCGGTGACCTTGGGGGAGCTGCCGAGGGTCACCTCAGCAGTGTAGACTTTTTCCTCGGAAGTATTATTATCGGGATCCTGCTGAGTCTGTCCGCCGGATGAGCTGCCGCCTGAAGAATTGCCTCCGGATGAGCTGCCACCGGAAGATGTCTGGCCTGAGGAGGAATTTCCGCCTGAGGGCTGGCTTTGGGCGGAAGAATCTCCGCTGCCGGAGGAATCGTTCTCAGAGGAAGAACTGCTGCTGCCGGAGGAGTTTCCGTCCTGTGAGGCAGAGGTGCCTGATGAACTGCTGCTGCCGTTTGATGCAGTGGTAGTGGTGGTCTTGTTATCGCTGCTGTCCTTGGCGGCAGTTGTACCCTTGGCATCCTTGTCGGTTACATCAGTTTCGTCTTCTCCTGAGGTGGTATCCTCACTGCTGCTGGCGTTCTCATCCAGCTCAGTGCTTGCGATATTTGTATCGCCGGCAGATTTCTCTGAGCTTTTCTCCGAGCTGCTTTTTATCTGTCCGCAGGAGGCAGCGCCTGCTATCATTGTCATGGAGATGATTGCTGCAAAAATTTTTTTGTAGTTCATAATAACTCTCCTTTACAGGTAATCTGTTTACATTATACACTATTTTTCGCTGGTATGCAAGAAAAAATGTCAGACCTGATCCATGACCGGGTCTGACACATCTGGAGGGGGATATATTACTGTAATTAGAAGATCAGCTTTCGTAGATCTTATCGTCGTATTTGAAGAATACAAGGTTGATAGTCATGTTACCGTTGAGGGCACGGAGCTCATCAATGAATTTCTTCTGATCGATATTGTCATTGACATCAACGCTGTAGATAAGCTCGAAGAGAGTACCGAAGTTTGTGGTCTTGACTCTGCGGAGCTTGTGAAATTCAGTGTACTTGTTGAGTGTTGGCTCGAAAACGCCCTGATAATCGAGATTTTCGGGGATAGTTATCTTCAGCGTCATGTGTCTGCGGCTGTTCTCGCCAAAGCTGAGGACTGAAAGTCCGAACATAACTGCTCCGAGGAGGATGAAGAATACTATTGCGAAGCCTACATAACCTATTCCGCAGGAAACACCGAGAGCCATTGCGAAGAATATGTAGGATATATCCTTTGGATCACCCGCCACGCTTCTGAAGCGGACAAGGCTGAATGCGCCTGCAACGCTTATCGCACCGGCAGTTGAGTTGATAACGAGAAGTATAAGAGTTACTATTGTGGGGAGCATTGTCATTGTCATAACGTAGCTCTGAGAATAGCCTTCCTTTTTATGTGTGATGATGTAAATGAGTCCTATAAGAAGTCCGAGGACAAGTGCCGATATCACACAGAGAAAAAATTCGCCTGTTTTTATCTCTGCGAGAATGGAATTTGAACCGTTGAGGATAGAGTCTGCATCATCCTCCGAATAACGTGAGAGAACATTGCCGAAGAAACCGTTTGGGAACATAAAACTTACACACTCCTGTTCATAAATATGCTGTTATTTAACATTGATATGCCTGATATGTATATATGCTTTTTCGAGCCCTCTACCTGTTCACGCACATGGTTGGTATAGGCTTTGCCGTATTTTGAGAAGCTGGTCTTGAAAATGCCCAGCTCGGACATCTTTCTTACAAGCCAGTCAGGCATTGCGTCGGATACCTTTACCTCCATAAGCCTCTGGTCAGCTCCGATTATGTAATTTCCGTAGCTCTCAAAGTTGAGGCCAAGGTCATAGCGGCGTTCGGTTATCTTTCTGTCGAAGGTGAGGCGGAAGTCGCTGTTCTCCTTGCCGAAGAATGCCTCACGCTGATAGCTGATATACTGCTTCGGCGCTACCGGGTAGTGATCCAGGAAAGCGTCAAGCTCACGGAACACCTGCTCTGTGATATACTTTGTCATTTCCGGCTTCGTGCGGTCAGCAAAGTATGCTTCTGATTCAGCGAGAGTCATTGATACACGCCTTTTTGTAACAATGCCGCCGATCTTCTTTTTTATCTCAAGGAAAACCGTATCATCAGGAGCAGCAGGTGAATAATAGCTGCGAAGCCTTATCTTTTCTTTATAGTAAGGCTTTGAGAGGGATTCTCTTATCAGGTAGTCATCCGGGGTGTCGTAGTAGATGTTGTAGATGCCGTATTCTTTTCCGCCGACGCAGTACTTATCCGGGTTCATATACTCGCTTATGACTTCCATAAGGGCGTGGTACTGATCCATGTCGAGGAGGAATTTTATTTCCTTACGAGCAAAAGTATTAATTGCCATATCGCCTCCGAAACGGCTGTGCCGCCCGGAGTTTCACACTCCTTTCGTATCATTTGATTTTATTATAGGTTCCCTTTCTTAAAATTATCTTAAAAAATGCGGTGGATTTTAAAAAAAATGGTGCTTTTATATATAAATAAAATGGCAAAAGGAGCAGGCAAATAATTGAAACTGTTCTGAAAATAGCGTAATATCTGCGATTTCCCTTTATTACGATTATGATTCATATCCGGCAATATTTTAATAATTAATTAAGAAGTCCGCAATAATTTAATATCCGCGAAAAATGACCGCAAGAAATGGTCAGAAAAATAATACTTTTCAGGGGCTTGAAAACCTACTAAACCTATGTTATAATATAAGTATGAAAAAGGAAAGGAGTGGGTGAATGAAGATATCCACTAAAGGAAGATATGCACTGAGAATGATGTACGATCTCGCCCTTCATCGTGAAGATGGGTACATCTCTCTGAAAGATATTGCAGAGCGTCAGAATATATCTAAGAAATACCTCGAACAGATTGTTCCGCTGCTGAACAAGAGCGGTATACTTAAGACAAACAGAGGCAATAAAGGCGGATATATGCTTGCCAAAAAGGCCGAGGATTATTCCGTAGGGGACGTTCTCAGAGCTACCGAGGGCAGCCTTGCACCTGTTGCCTGCCTTGAGATCGAGCCAAATGAATGTCCGAGAGCCGGAGAATGTTCAACGCTGTTTGTATGGGAAGGCCTCTACAGCGCTATCAATGATTACCTCAATAACGTCACTCTCCAGGATATCATTGATAAAAATTCCGGCTTCAATGGCGGAGATTATTGCATTTAAGACACAACGCTTATATATAAGTATATGTCAATTATTGAGGGAAACCCTTTTGAAAAAGGGTTCCTCTGACAGAGGCGGTCCCCTCTGTCACTGCGTGACATCTCCCCGCACTGCGGGGAGTCACCCTCAAACTCCCTTCCTAAAACTTTCAGTTTTAAA
>JAAYBK010000071.1 GCA_012718885.1 Ruminococcus sp.
CAGTCCCCTGCTCTACCGACTGAGCTACAGAAGCATAATGGCGACCCCGAACAGACTCGAACTGTCGACCTCCTGCGTGACAGGCAGGCGTTCTAACCAACTGAACTACGAGGCCATGTGGTGGGGACTACAGGGCTCGAACCTGTGACCCTCTGCTTGTAAGGCAGATGCTCTCCCAGCTGAGCTAAACCCCCACAGCTTTCCATCGTTTTTGTCGTCTTGTCCCTGACGACGATAATAATTATATCATAGCTTTTCTGATTTGTCAAGCATTTTTTGAAAAAAATTTCAGATTTTTTTATTTTTGTTTTTGATCGGCGAAATAGAGTCGTTTTCCGACCATAGATCTCAAAATTTTTCCGTGAGAATTATCTGCTCAGGAAACGCCGCAATTGCAGAGGGCGTTTCCTTATCAGCCGATTATATCTTTATTGAAAAGCCTCATAACGTCCATTTTCAGCGGCAGGTTCCGCTTGTCATTCAGCTCCGGATCCGCCGCAAGTATCTCACGGGCGCAGTTCTGAGCCTTGTTCATAAGCTCCATATTGCAGGCGATATCTGCTATCTTAAGGGGCGGAAGTCCATGCTGGGCGCTGCCGAAAAAGTCTCCCGGGCCTCGCATTTTCAGATCCTCCTCGGAGATCCTGAAGCCGTCAGTGGTGGACGACATTATCTTCATGCGCTTCACGCAGTCGTCAGATGTATTGTCGGTAATAAGTATGCAGGAGCTCTCGTACTGCCCTCTGCCCACTCTTCCTCTTAGCTGGTGGAGCTGAGAAAGTCCGAATCTCTCAGCATTCTCGATGACCATGACTGCCGCATTGGGCACATCCACACCGACCTCAACAACAGTAGTACAGATGAGCACCTGTATCTCGCCGTCACGAAACTTCTTCATGGTTCGGTCCTTTTCCGCCGCAGACATTTTTCCGTGGAGCAGAGCAGTTGTATAGCCCTTCAGGTCACCTGTTGCCGCATTTTCCGCATAGGTCTTCACCGCAAAGAGCTCACTCTCGCTCTCCTCTATCATAGGGCAGACCACATATGCCTGCCGTCCCTCGTCAAGTTTCTGACGAACGAATCCGAAGGCTCTGCTGCGGAGCTTTCCTGTGACCGCATAGGTCTTCACAGGACTTCTGCCGGCCGGAAGCTGAGTTATTGCGGAGATATCAAGATCCCCATATATAATAAGTGCAAGTGTACGTGGGATAGGTGTTGCGGACATTACAAGCTTGTGGGGAGAATCTCCCTTTTCTGCCAGCGCAGCTCTCTGCGCCACGCCGAAGCGGTGCTGTTCATCGGTTATGACCAGTGCCAGATTCCTGTATTCAACATCCTTCTGTATTATCGCATGAGTGCCGACTATCACATCCGCCTCTCCGGAGGCTATCTTCTCCCGGAGGGCGGCTTTCTTCTTTGCAGTCACCGAGCCTGTGAGCAGACACACTTTCACGCCGAAAGGCTCAAGGAATCCGGAGAGGGTGTTATAATGCTGAACCGCAAGTATCTCCGTCGGAGCCATGAGTGCAGACTGAGTGCCGTTCTTAGCCGCAAAATAGCAGGCTGCCGCCGCCGCTGCGGTCTTTCCGCTGCCCACATCTCCCTGCAAAAGGCGGTTCATAGGAACATCCCTGCAAAGGTCTGCTGTTATCTCTGATACAGCCTTTTTCTGATCGTCAGTCAGCTCAAAGGGCAGTCCGCTACAGAACGGTTCAACGCTGATGCTGCTGTCCATTTTATACGCAGTATTCTTCCTGCTCCGCGTTTTCATAAGGGACATACCCAACTGCAATTTCAGCAGCTCGTCAAAAGCAAGCCTTCTCCTTGCAGTTTCCGCTGCCATGTCACTGGACGGAAAATGAATATTTTCCAGAGCCTCCTCCAGCGGACAGAGCTCATATCTGCGGAGTATCTCCGGCGGAAGAGTCTCGAAAGGCTCCTTATGCATGATATCAAGAGCCTGCCGCATACTGTTCCTGACCATAGTCACGGAGAGTCCCTGGGTCAGATGATACACAGGCTGTATCAGCACATTCTGATCTGCACTTATATAGACCGGCGAACTGATCTCCTTACGGAGGAAGCTGCCCGTGACCTTGCCGTACATATAATATGTACCGCCCTCTTTAAGTGCCTGAAAGTAATAAACGTTGTTGTATACCACGATAAGGATATCGTCGATGCCGTCAGAAGCAGCTGCCTTGCATATGACAAGGCCGCCTCTCACTCTCTGCGGAGGCAGTTTCCTGAACACAGTCAGCTTCAGCACATTATATTCATTCAGCACAGCCTGAGCTACTGGCACATGAGCCCGGAAATCCAGATACGCCCTTGGGATATGGTATATCAGCTCATAGGGGGAATTAATGCCGAGCTTACGGTATTTTTCGCCTCTTGCCTTACCCACGCCCTTTAGGTATTCTATCTCAGAAAACAGATTTGCAGACATAGATCATCCTCCGCATAACATAAACAAAGGGCGGCACAAGTCCGCCCAAAGATCCAGTATAAATAAGGTTTACTTGCTTATCTCTGCTCACAGATGAGCTTGATAGCGGTTCTTTCCTCGCCGTCTATCTGGATATTTGCGAATGCAGGGATACAAATCAGATCTATGCCAATTGGAGCAAGATATCCTCTTGCGATAGCAATAGCCTTAACAGCCTGATTAGCAGCGCCTGCTCCTACAGCCTGCACTTCTACAGCCTTCTGCTCTCTGATCACTCCGGCGATAGCTCCTGCAACTGAATTTGGTGAAGAATGAGATGAAACTTTTAATATCTCCATGATACGACCCTCCTGTTAGTGGTTTTTTGTACAAATAATATTGGATCTGCCAAGCAGTCTATCAGTACAATTATATTATAAACTATAATCCGGAAAATTTCAAGTGGTTGAACACATTTTTGGTAATTATCTTACAATTATTCTTTCAATTTTGTGCGATTTGCCGCTTTTTTCATCAAATTCTGCTATAATTCCGCACAAGAAGCAATCTCCGGAAGCCTCCTTGAACCTGACAGGCATATGAAAACGGAATCGTTCCACTGCCGGCTGTATCTCCACGCCCAGACAGGAATGTTCCGGACCGGTCATACCAACGTCGGTGATATAGGCTGTTCCGCCCTCAAGCACTGTCTCGTCAGCGGTCTGTACATGGGTATGGGTGCCGAAAACTCCGGTGACTCTGCCGGCAAGGTGATATCCCATTGCCTTTTTTTCCGAGGTCGCCTCCGCATGAAAATCCACGAATATGTTTTTCTGATCCGTATTTTCAAGGATGCTGTCGATCTTGGTGAAGGGATTATCCAGCGGATCCATGAAGGCAGTGCCCATGAGGTTCACTACCGTTATAGAATACGCTCCCATATCAAGAGTGCATACTCCACGGCCTATGCAGCCATCCTCGGGGTAGTTAGCAGGGCGGACTATATAGTCCTCCTCGTATATATCGAGAGCCTCCCTGCGGCGGAATGCGTGATTGCCGGTGGTTATGATATCCGCTCCGGCAGATATTATCATATCCATTGAGTATCTGGTGATACCGTTGCCCTGAGCGGAATTTTCTCCGTTGACAACAGTGACATCGATATCGTATTGTTTCTTTATCATCCCCAGCTTTGCTGTAAGGAAATCGCAGCCCGCTTTTCCCACAACATCGCCGATAAACAGTAATCTTTTCAAATTCTTTCCATCCTTTTACGTTTTTGAGCAAATAAATCAGTCAGAAGCGGAACCATCATTTTCCGCAAAAGCTCTGCGCTCAGAGCTGTATTTTCAGTTGAGCCCCAGCAGCTCTTCCGCATTCCGGAAGAATATTTTCTCCTTCTCATACTGTGACAGAGGCAGTCTTTCAATGAGGGCGATCTCGTTCAGAGGATCGTCCCAGGGACAATCGCTGCCGAAAAGAACACGCTCCGCTCCCTGCTTCTTTACGAGCCGCAGCATCGCCTCGTCATCCAGGTATCTTGCCACAACTCCGGTATCGAACCAGAGATTCGGGTATTTTCCGGCAAGATATCTCTCCGAATCCTCCCAAAGCATAAGTCCGCCCATGTGAGCAGCAACTATCTTCAGCTCCGGGAATGTTTCCGCCAGCACAGCAAAGCTCTCAGGGACAGCTTTTACGTCCCCGTCGCCATATGGATCCCAGCCTCCGTGAAATACGGCGATAAGTCCCAGCTCCGCCATTTTCTCGTATACCGGGAACATTCCTTCATCATCCGGCGAGAATTGCTGATATTCCGGATGAAATTTTATCCCACGCAAGCCCAGTGCCTTTATGCGCTGTACCTCCTCGGCTCTGTCCTCAGCCTCCGGATGAACAGAGCCAAAGCATATGATGCCTTCCTCCTTAACTCCGGCAGCCCAGTTGTTGATACCGGTCTGCTGCGATGGTTTTGTAGCTATAGGCAGGATCACAGCGGCAGATATATCTCTTTCCGCCATAACTCTTCTGAGGTCCCTGACAGTTCCGTCAGTAAGCGGAGATATACCGCTCTTGTCCGAAAGTACGGACATAGCTCTTTCTGCAAGAGCATCCGTGAATGCATGAGTGTGAAAGTCTATATACCGCATCATCACTCCATTACGTGTTCAAGAGCATAGCTGTATATCGTCTGTACATGATCGTCGCAGAGGGAGTAATATATGGTCTTTCCGTCCCTGCGTGAGCTGACGAGCCTTGCCTGCTTGAGCACTCTCAGCTGATGTGAGATAGCCGACTGAGTCATTCCCAGCAGTCTTGCGATATCGCAGACGCAGAGCTCGCTGCGGCAGAGCGCAGATATTATCCTGAGTCTTGTGGGATCGCCGAATATCTTCAGCAGCTCAGCTGCTTCGGCAAGCAGAGCCTCATCCGGCAGCTCAGCCGATACCTTTGCGACAATATCCTCATGAATACCGCCGTCTCCGCAAATATGTCCTTCCATTTCACATACCTCCTTCATCTGAACAAAACAATGCCTATGTATATAATGCCTGCCGAGATAGCAAGGCTAAGTGCAAGTCCCAATATACAGGTCGTTGCAGCAAATCTGTCAAAAACCTTTCCCGAGCCTTTATGAAGGAACACCATGCACTGCTTTCCCTCCCGGTACATGATCTTCGGTTCACTGGGGAAAACGCAGGGATATTCACTTCCGCCGGCCTCATAGTATGCACAGCGGAAACGCTGCCCATCCGGCCTTTCAACTCTGAGGAAGACCGCCTTTGTTCTGTGTGAGCACAGCAGTCTGACGGTAAAAAAGATGAAGAGCACGGTCATAGCAAATATTATCAGTGCCAGAAGCGCAGCGGCTCCCATTACCATTATATCTGCACTAACACCCAATACAATGCAAAGTACGACTACGACTGCAAGTACAGCAAAAAACTCCATGCTCTCACCTGCTTTCAATATAATAGGTATATTATCTGCTATTATACCACAATCTGCTCAGTTCGTCAATTATAAAATTCCGGCAAGCTGCTGATACAAGCCTGAAAACAGCAGATATCCTGTCAGATTAGACAAAATGCGGCCGTATTGATTAAAAAAACGTTACATTCCGGAAACTTTTTTAATTTTTACTTGAAAACCGCAGAACAGGGTGCTATAATAGTACAGTAAAATGAGAATAACCGACCTGCGGCGGTAATGCCGTGAAAGGAAACTAAAATGAAAAAGAAACTTATAGCAATTCTTTCAGCTTGTCTCGTACTCTCTTCCGCTTTCATCTCATGCGGCAAGGATGATGACGGCGACAGTTCATCACGCAAGAAGAACAAGTCCAGCATCTCTGAGGACGATCCCAAGTACAATGAGAACGACGATGAGGATGAGACTACAACAGAAGAAGACACCACAGAAGAGGACACAACAGAAAAGGTAACAGAGCCTGTTGAAACAACTACAGAGAAGACTACTTCCGGCAGCGGAAGCGGCGGCAGCTCCGGCTCTTCAGACGGTATGCCTGTCGTTACCCGTGACGAGGCTCCTGCGCCGGCCGGCGGTGACATCAAGGGTATGTGGGGCGGCTTCAGCTCCGACAACGGCGCTGATGTTTTGCTCGCCTTTGAAGACGGCGGCAAGGGCGCTCTTTACTTTGATATGTCAAGCGTAATGTACTTCAAGTCAGACCGTTCTCTCTGGATGGACGGCATCACCCTTGGAAAGAACTCCGTATCCTACGACGGAAAGACAATCACTGTAAAAATGGACGCTGATTCTCTCGGCGTTGATCCTTCAAAGCTCGACGAGCTTGACGAAGATACAGCAGCTATGTTCACTCAACCCATACTTATTCTCACAAGAACAGACAGTGCTGATTCCTCCACACTGGACGGCGAATACAAGTTTGACGGTGGAATATTCAGCGATCAGCTTACCCAGAGCATGATGGAAGACAGTGAAGGAGTGGACAAGGATTCACTCAGAGCTATCATCAAGGGCGAGAAAATGCTTATGAAGTTCGCTGACATTGTGACATATACAACCAGCGGTACAAAGCTCACTGTAAGCAGCGACAACCCGATCTTCAAGCAGGAGTTCAACGAGTCAAGTGTTGATTATACCGTTGACGGCGATACTCTCTATATCTTCGATGATAAGGATGAGAACAAGGTCGGAAAACTTGAGCGCTTCACTTTCTGATCTCAGGCACAATCACGTTGTTTACCCGAAGACAGCAATGGCTTCCAGGGGTGAAATATATACATAAATTTTTAAGGAGTAAAAACACATGAAAAAATTAACCGCATTATTTATAGGATGCATTATGATCACAGGCGCTTTCGCTTCATGCGGAAAGGATTCAGGCGACAGCAGCAGCAAGAAGAACAGCGACCCTGTTGCAGGCAAGTGGCTCATGACCGATGATGAAGACGGCTTAGATATGACCATGGACTTCAACGACGGCAAGCTCAAGGTAGAAATGGATCTCAGCAATACTCTCCACTTCGAGGGCAAAAACTTTGTCGTTAGCGGCAACGACATGGGCGCAGACAACACTAAGTTTGAGGACGGCAAGCTCTCTGTAGATATGAATGGTTCAAACCTTCTTACAATGACACGTACCGAGGGCGAAGGCGATTCACTTGACGGCACATACAACGAACTCGGTGGTCAGTTCTTTGAAGCAGACAATAGTGGTACCGAAATGTCTGCAAGAATCGAAGGCAGTAAGTTCTTCATATCATATGACAAGTTCTGCGATTACGAGATCGACGGCGATGAAACTATCATCCTCAAGAATCCTCCTGCTTCTCTCCTCGGAGACGGCGAAGAAGGTGACGCCAAGATGACATTCCAGGTAGAAGGCGACAACCTCACACTCACAGATGAAAAGGGCGATGAGACCAAGCTCACAAAGGTAAAATAATCCGGAGGTGTATTTATAAATGGACGGCGTCCCGGACGGCAGTTCAAACAGTATAACTCCCCGACGAAGATATAAAACGGAGGGGACAGCATGACGAAAAAGATAATAATACTTATCGTGATACTCGCTGTATACGGTCTTCTTGAACTTACAGAGGCCGCAGTAGTGGATATCAACGACAATAAACTGGAAAAGCTTGCCGGCAGCGGTGATAAGCGTGCAGTAAGGCTGCGGAGGATAATAAAGCGGCCCGGCCGTTTCCTCGGCTCTGTCCGCACAGCCGCTGCAATAGCAGCTTTCATGGCAGCTTCCCTTTCAGCAGTATTCTTCTGCGGAAAAGTCTCTGCGCTTATAAACAGGACAGGCGCAGCCCTCTCCTGCGGTACAATTACCGCTCTGTCCGCAGCCCTTATCTCATTCATAGCAGTGATAATAGTGCTGATCCTCGGAAGGCTCGTCCCCCGTGGGCTTGCCGCAAGGGATCCGGAAAAGACTGCGCTCCGCCTCAGCGGCTTTGCAGGCTTTATCACAACAGTATTCTCTCCCCTGTCAGGCTTTATGAGCCTGACCTCAAACGGTATCCTGAGACTTATGGGCATAGATCCCCATGCAGCCGATAATACCGTCACGGAAGAGGAGATACTGATGATGTCCGACGCAGGTGCGGAAAAAGGCACCATCGATGAGGATGAGAACAGGATAATAAAGAATATCTTCGCTTTTGATGACCTCACCGCTGAACAGGTCTGCACTCACAGGCCGGATGTGTCCGTCCTGTGGAACGAGGACAGCACCGACATCTGGGAGGAGACCATCCACCGTACAAGACATTCATTCCTGCCGATATGCGGCGAAAACGTGGATGACGTAATTGGAGTTCTTGACGCAAAGGACTACTTCCGCCTTGATGACAAGAGCCGTGAGAATATCATGGCGAATGCAGTCAGCGAGCCCTGCTTCGTTCACGAGAACATGAAAGCTGACCGCCTCTTTGAGCAGATGAAGCAGAAGGGCGCAGACCACTTCGCAGTAGTAGTGGACGAATACGGTGGCATGACCGGTATAATAACGATAACCGACCTTGTAGAGGAGCTTGTGGGCGACTTTGCTGATGACGAATCGGATGAGCCCTCCGCAAGACTGGAAAAGCTTGAGGATGACCTATGGAGCATCCCGGGTATCACATCCCTCAGTGAGGTCAGCGAGGAGCTGGATATGGAGCTCCCTGCCGAAAAATATGATACCTTCGGCGGCTATGTCGTGGCAGAGCTGGGACATATCCCCAAAAACGGCAGCCAGGAAACACTTGAAGCCGATGGGCTCAGCATAGAGGTGCTTGAGGTAAAGCATCACCGCATCGAGCTTTGCAGAGTAAGAGTGCTCCCGAAAGCCGAAACGAACGATACCGATGAAGATTAACAAGTAACGCTTATGTGTTGTACTCATATAGCAGTTATATGCCAGATACTCGGGGAAAACCTTTCTGAGGAAAGGTTCTTCCCCGAACCCTTTTCCAAAGACTTTTAATCTTAATTTTCCCCAGATAGGGCGCACCCATGTAATACTACATGGGCTTTTTTAATTGCGTGCGCTCTATCTGGGGAAAATTAAAAACTGAAAGTTTTAGGAAGGGAGTTTGAGGGTGACTCCCCACAGTGCGGGGAGATGTCACGCAATGACAGAGGGGACCGCCTCCGTCAGAGGAACCCTTTTTCAAAAGGGTTTCCCTCCATAACTCACATATAATTGCTATATGAGTACAACACATATGTGTCCCTTGAATTTTTTATGAAATTTTCGCAATACTCTTGTAAAAGCCGTAAAACTGTGATATAATTACTAAGATAGCGGTCGTATACCGCCGAGACATTCAATAAAGGAGTGATCCTATGGTAGGCTTTGAAAATCATATCGGTAAAATATCCGTCTCCGAGAATTATCTCACAGAGATCGTAAAACACGCAGTAACAGACTGTTTCGGTGTCGCTGACGTATGCAGCGTCAACACCTTCCATTCAGCCGCCTCTGCCCTTACCTTCGGCAGGGCTTATAAGAAGCAGAAAGGCGTTGCTATCCGCACCGATAAAAACGGCGGCCTCATAATTGATCTCCATATAAAAATGACCTACGGCACAAATATCACTGCCGCTGTCAGCAGCATCATCCACAAGGTAACATTTGCCGTGGAGGAGGCTGTTGCGATAGACGTACACAAGGTCAACGTTTTTGTTGACGAAATGACCGCATAAAATATACGGATAAATCAAATAACTGCTCCGCAGGCACTGACGGGGCATATACGAATTGGAGGCCTTTGCTGTGATAAACGGTTCTATGCTGAGAGATGCCATAATTTCGGCTGCGATAACCATAAATAACAGAAAACGTGAAGTAGACGAACTCAACGTCTACCCTGTTCCGGACGGAGATACCGGTACAAATATGTCCATGACCATCGGCAATTCAATTGCCGAACTCAAAAGGCTCGATGATAAGGTAACTGCATCCTATGTCGCTTCAACTGCCGCTTCTGCATTTCTCAGAGGTGCAAGAGGAAATTCGGGAGTTATACTCTCCCTCATCTTCCGTGGCATAGCCAAGGGACTTGCAGGCTGTGAGGAAGCCGGCTGCGACAATTTCGCAGAAGCTCTCCAGCTTGGCGTTGACGCTGCTTACAAGGCTGTTATGAAGCCTGTTGAGGGAACTATCCTCACAGTTGTAAAGGCTGCCGCAGCAAAAGCCAAGGAGTCTGCATTATCCACAAGCGATGACGTTCTCTTCTGGCACGATGTCTGTGACGAGGCTGAAGCTATGCTGGAACAGACCACAGAAATGCTCCCTCAGCTCAAAAAAGCCGGAGTTGTTGACGCCGGCGGAAAGGGACTTGTTATAATCTTCCGTGCAATGACCAACGTATTCGAGGGCGGAAAGATAGCTGTTCCCGAGGAAAGCAACACTCAGGAGGTAACTGTCGATTCATTCAGCACAGCTGTAAGCGAGTACGACGAGGAGATCAATTATACCTACTGCACTGAGTTTATGGTGGAGAAGAAGGAGAACTGTCCTGATGTGTTCATGCTCAGGGCTTACCTTGAGACCATAGGCGACTGCGTTGTCGTAGTTGACGATGACGAGATCATAAAGGTACACGTTCATACCGACAATCCCGGAAACGCTCTTCAGAAGGCGCTTGAATTCGGACGCTTCATCAACGATCCCCGCCCGAAGATAGAGAATATGCGTATACAGCATGAAAATAAGGTAAAGGAAGCAAAGGCTGCCGAGGAGGAAGGCTTCACCCCGGCTGAGCCCGAGAAGGAATTCGGCTTCGTTGCCGTTGCAGCAGGCCACGGACTTGAAGCTATGTTCAAGGACCTGGGCGCTGATATCGTTGTAAAGGGCGGACAGACAATGAACCCATCCACAGACGATATCCTCAAGGCAATACTGAAAACCCCTGCAAAGACAGTTTTCGTGCTCCCGAACAACAAGAATATAATCATGGCCGCAGAGCAGGCTGTTAAGCTCACCGACCGCAAGGTATGTGTGCTCCAGACGAGGACTATCCCCCAGGGTATCTCAGCTATGCTGGCATTTGATGAATCCGAGGATCTGGCTGAGAACAGGCTCAATATGACTAAGGCATTCGAGAAGGTATCCACCGGTCTCATAACCTTTGCCGCAAGAGATTCCGAATTTGAAGGCCATTCCATAAAGGAAGGCGAGATACTTGCCCTTGATAACGGCAAGCTCTCTTTCACAGAAAAGGACATCAACAAGGCTACCTACAAGCTTACAAAGAAGCTTGCAAAGGGTGATGTGAGCTACGTTACACTGATACACGGCGCTGACGTAACTGAGGAGAACGCTGAGGAGCTCCGCAAGTTCATGCAGGGCAAATTCGGCGACAAGCTTGAGGTCATGCTGGTAAACGGCGGACAGCCTGTATACTACTACATAATCTCAGTTGAATGACATCTGCGGAGACTGCTGCTATAACGGCAGTCTCTTTTGATAAACTGTATCCGAAAGGAGAGAAGACGATGACTATAAACAGAAGATTCCTGGCTGCTGTAATTGCACTTTCCTCTGCCATGACTGTTACATTCTCATGCAGCAGCAAAAAAAGCAGTTCAGAAGCCCCTGCTCCAACAGATGAATGGAAGGGCGAGGACGATATAGCTTTAGACAACAACGTGATGAACGACATGGGGCTCACAAAGACCTCCAAGGGCGCAAATCCCGATATGTCTATCACCTGGCTGGCAGACTATGACCTGAACCCCAGCGGAAACAATGACCGCTCCGTTGCACTTGCCTTATTCGAGGACTACTACGGCGGCCAGATCAACTACGTCTACACCAGCGTAGAGGATAAATTCACCACACTCGCCGCAATGATAAATGCCGGCGATCAGGTGGATATGTTCCCGTATGAATGGAGCGCTGTACCAAGCGGTGTCCTCAGGGATCAGTATCAGCCACTTGATCCATACTTCGAGTCGATGGAAATGGATTCCGACCTCTGGGCAGATATGTCAGATGTTATCGATATGTTCTCATATAACGGTCAGCACTATGTCGTACCCTACTCCATATCCGATCCGCTCATCATAACCTACAGCAGGAAAATGATGCAGGAGGAAGGACTTGACGATCCATATGAGCTCTATAAGTCCGGCAAATGGGACTGGGATTCCTTTATGAGCATGATGGAGAAGTTCAAGACAAATGCTCCTGAGGGACAGAACAGATACGGTATCAATGGCTGGTTCGGTCAGGCTATAATACAGTCCACAGGCCGCACAGTCGTAAACTATGACAACGGCCGCTTCACAAATAATATCAACGATCCGGAAATAGAAAAGGCTGAGAATCTCATGCAGGAGATCGCTCAGAAGCAGCTCTACCGCGGCGATTGGGTAGGACATTTCCCGGAGGATCATTCCACCCTCTTCTTCGCAATGGGAGACTGGGCGCTTGGAAGCTCCAACGCCTACAACGAGGGCATGGATCTTATGACAGTGCCATTCCCGAAGGATCCCTCCGCTGACAAGTATTACCTCAGCTGCAATTACGGCGCAAGGATGCTGGTAAAGAACTCCGACCACGGTCAGGCTGTGGCCAACTATATAAAATGTGAGAGACTTGCCGCAACAGAGCCGGTATTCAGAGATGCGGCCAAGGAAAAGGCTCTCATCGAGGACAGAGCAGCCTCCGGAGTTCTGAGGAGCGTAGTAACAGAAGAGCAGTATGACGCTGTACAGTCCTATATGGATCCCACAGTTACCAGCCCTATGTTCGACTTCGGATACGGCATGGGCGATGCTATGAACAGCGCCGGAAACTTCACCGTCGACACAAGAGGAGTTATGGACAACATTACAAAAACTCTCCTCGAAGGCAGTACAGAAGTGGATTCCTGGGCAAAGCTCCGTGATTCTCTCACAGGCATAATCGATAAGGAAATAGCTCAGTACAATAGCTGAAGCAATTGAAAATATGATCCCGGAAGCTCTATGCAAGGGCTTTTCCGGGATCTTTTTTATATCAGGCAAGAGTTTTCGCCCTCATAAACGTCAGATAATTGGGTAAATATCCTCTATCCGGGCATCATATCCTACAAATGACCGGTATGATAATTGTGCATTGCTACAAAAATCCATATATACTGTGATCTGGAGCTGATGCCAGGGAACTTTGAATATGGCGGTATACAGAGAAATTCCGCAGTATATCTTATATATCCGCAATTCAGCCTCCTAAAAAAAGCACTTGCAGAAAAAACGGGTTTATGGTATAATGTTATATGTACATTTGTATCCTGCGGAAGCCGTTTTTTCGCCGGATACCCCATAATATAAGGACACAGTTTCCTGAAAAACAAGGAGAATAGTATGAAAAAAGTTGTTATTATCGGCGCAGGACCGGCTGGTCTCACTGCTGCATATGAACTTCTGAAAGACGGCTCAGGAGAATACGAGGTAACAGTCCTCGAAGAGACAAACGCTATCGGCGGTATCTCAAAGACCGTTAATTATAAAGGCAACCGCATGGATATGGGCGGACACCGTTTCTTCTCAAAAATGCCGGAAGTAAACGAGTGGTGGAGCAATATGCTTCCGCTTCAGGGCTCACCATCCAAGGATGATATCATGCTCAAGAGAAAGGTCCGCATCCAGAAGGGCGGCCCTAACCCTGAAAAGGAAAGCAGAGTAATGCTTATGAGAAGAAGAGTATCCCGTATCCTCTTCAACGATAAGTTCTATGATTACCCTGTATCCCTCAAGCCTGAGACTATCAAGAACTTCGGCTTCTTCACTACAATGAAGGTTGGCTTCAGCTATCTTGCCGCAGTTGTTCACAAGCGTCCTGAGACAAACCTGGAGAACTTCTACATCAACTGCTTCGGTAAGCAGCTCTACTCTATGTTCTTCGAGTATTATACAGAGAACCTCTGGGGACGTCACCCCAGTGAGATCGATGCTTCATGGGGCGCTCAGCGTACAAAGGGGCTCTCCATCGTAGGCATCATCAAGGATTTCTTCGGCAAGCTCTTCAAGGTAAAGAACCGCAAGGTAAATACCTCCCTTATCGAAGAGTTCAAGTACCCTAAGCTGGGTCCCGGTCAGCTCTGGGAAGTTACCGCTGACGAGATCAAGAAGCTTGGCGGTACTATCATCATGGAAGCTCCTGTAAAGAAGCTCCACAAGGATGAAAATCAGCACCTCACAGGTGTTACATACATCAAGGACGGCCAGGAGATCCAGCTTGACGGCGATTACATCATCTCCTCAATGCCTGTAAAGGATCTTGTGGCAGGTATGAACGACGTGCCTGAGCACGAGGCTCAGATCGCAGCAGGTCTCCCCTACCGTGATTATATGACTCTCGGCGTTCTCGTTCCAAAGCTCAACCTCAAGAACAAGACTACTATGAGAACAGTGGGCAATATCGTGCCTGACTGCTGGGTATACGTTCAGGACAGACGAGTAAAAATGGGACGTTTCCAGATATACAACAACTGGTCTCCTTACATGGTAAAGGATCTGAAGAATACAGTATGGCTCGGCCTTGAATACTTCGTTACAGAGGGCGATGAGTACTGGAACATGAGCGAGGAGGAATTCTCCAAGTTCTGTGCAAAGGAAATGGTAAAGCTTGGTCTTATCAGCAGCACTTCAGACGTTCTCGATACCCACATGGAAAAGGTAAAGAAGGCTTATCCTGCTTACTTCGATACATACGAGGAAATGGATACCCTCATCGATTACCTCAGCAAGATCGACAACCTCTACTGCGTAGGACGTAACGGCCAGCACCGCTATAATAACCTGGATCACTCCATGGCTACTTCATTTGAGGCTGTAAAGAACATCAAGTCCGGTACAACCGACAAGTCAAATATCTGGAGCGTTAATACCGAGAAGGAATACCACGAGGAGAAGAACAAGTAATGGCAAATTCTCAGCTTCAGGAAGTAAAGGATATACTCCGTGAAAAAAAGTTCGGAAAGCTTTTTTCCGGAGATACTGAAAACACTTATATCCAGTTCTTCCGCTATCTCTTCGTAGGAGGTCTCGCTACAGTCGTTGACTGGGGCGTTTCCTTCCTCCTGTTCAAGTATGTGTTCCACGAGCATTATGCAGTTGCAGCGAATTCAATATCCTTCGTTGCCGGTCTGATAGTAAACTATGTTATCAGCACATTCTGGATATTCCGCAATTCCAAGGTCGAATCCAAGCTTGTGGAATTCCTGGGATTTGCTGCTATAGGTCTCGTAGGACTGCTTATGACAATGGGCATAACAAAACTCTTCGAGATATGGCTCGCCGACAGGACAAGCCTCTACCAGATACTGGCAAAGATCGTCTCCACCGCCGCAGCGTTCTTCTGGAATTTCTTTGCAAGAAAGATACTCCTTTTCTCAAAGAAGGAAGCATAAGACCGGAAGACTGTCAGCAATCGACACAGAAATTACGGGAGGTCTTTAAGACCTCCCTAAAAATTACAAAACACAAGAAAGGATCTTTTTATGTCTGATAAGAAGAAAAATAATCAGAAAAGTTCCGGAAAAGCCAAAGAAGCTGCAAAGGCTGTAAATGAAACAGCCAGGGAAGCAGTCAAGGAAAAAGAGGCTGCTGAAATAGCAGAAACAGTTTCCGAGGCCGCTGAAGGAACAGCTGAGGCTGCCGCAGAGGTAACTCCCGAGGCAGAAAGCTCAGACAAGAAAACAGCTCCTGCCGCAGAAGCTCCGGCAGAGGCAGTACCCGCAACATTCTTAGAAAAAGCGATAGCACTGAAAAACAGATACGGCAAAAAAGCTCTCACAGTTGCTTCATATGTCGCTTCTATCGGTATCTTCGCATACGTTGTATACTTTATGGTATACTTCATAACTGTTGCGTACAAGAAGGAATTCCACTCCGACTGTACCGATACTATCCTCTGGGCAAATGCCTCTATCGAAGGCGGAGCAGTGTACGATAAGGATTTCGGCTATGCCTGCTTCCTCCCATTTGGTATAAACGTCATCATGCAGCCCCTCATTGGCCTCTTCGGATTGTCCATGAAGGCTCATATCTGGGGAATGATGAGCTACTTTATACTGCTGACAGTATTCTTCATACTCATGCTGAGAGAAATGCACTGGGATATCCGTGCGATATGCCTTGGCACCTCGGTAATGCTTGCAATGACCACCTCCTCTGAAAAGCTCAGAGAGATATTCTGGCAGCATACTATCTACTATTCTCTTGGACTTCTCTTCATCGTTATCGGTATGTTCCTCTACTTCAGGCTGATGAACCTGAGCGAGAAGCTGAAAACGCTGAAGCCGGATACTACAAAAGGGAAGATCACCTTCCTGCGCTGCATACTGATCTTCATTATCCTTGCAGTATTCATCATGTTCACAGCTACAGACGGAATCTCTGCACTTTCTATCTTTGCTGTTCCGCTTGCCGGAGCTATACTGGCTGAGCACTTCGCTGATACCTCCAACAAGCTCATAAGCAAGAAGAGCCTTATCACTGTTGCTACCAGCGGTATCTTCGGATATATGATAATCCTCGGCGGCAAGATCAACAAGCACTGGGCTGGTGACCTGGTTGCCGGATATCAGGACGCAAACTCCATCTACTCCCCTATGGGCACATGGACTGAGCATACCCACTCCTTCC